>JARGFU010000019.1 GCA_029210625.1 Deltaproteobacteria bacterium
GGGGACCACCGCGGGCGCGGGCGCCGGGGCGGGCGCGGCGGGGGGCGGCACCACGGGCGCCGGAGCGGCCGGCTGCGCCGGCGAGGTGGCGCCGGTGGAGATGGCGTTGGCCTGATCCACCACCTGGAAGAAGGTGGCGAGCTCGGCGATGTTCCCCAGGCGCTTCCAGGTCTCACCCGAGCGCGAGATCTCATCGTCCCGGCTGACCTTCCGCTCGACGATCCACTTCTGGAGGGTCGTCAGGTCCTTGAAGGTGTAGACGTCCCCGCTCTTGGTGCGGATCTGCCAGGGCTTGTCGCTCGCGGAGGCGGCGAGCGGCGGCGCGACCGGCTCGGTGTAGGCCACCGAGCGGCGCCGCACCCGGAAGACGTTGTCGCACTCGGTGCAGCGGACGGTGACCCCAGCGTCGGTGAGCTGGGCCTCGTCCAGGTCATAAACCGTCCCGCACTTCTCGCAACGAACGTCCATGGTCTCCTCTCACACTCCCGCACGAGCCGCGCTGCGGCCACGTCGCACGCGCTCTTCAGGGTGTACGCTTCCCCCGTTTCTCACGCAACGCCTTCAAGCGGCCCCGGATCTTCCCGGCGCGCTTCTCCTCGCCCAGCGTCTCGTAGACCTCGGCCAGGGCCTCCAGGGCCTCCGGGCTCTCCAGGGTGTCGACCGCGCGCCGGTAGGCGATGACCGCGTCGACCAGCTGCCCCTCCTTCCGGGCGCGGGTCGCCTGGCCCATGAGGGCCTCGTAGGCCGCCCGCTGGTCGACGGCCGGATCGCCGGCGTCCTCCACCGGGGCCACCCGCCCTCCACCGATGGCGTCGAGGCCCAGCGCGTCGAAGGGGACCCAGCCCGAGAGGTCCACGACCTGCAGGGTCTGGACGGCGACCAGCACCGAGACCAGCATCAGCAAGGTGGCGAGGACCGCCGCCGCCGACCAGCCCACCCCGGCGCCCTCGCTCGGGTCGGCGATCGGCGCGGCGGCCGCCCGGAGGGCCACCGAGAGGCCGGTGGGCTCCCGGGAGACGGCCCGCGGGGCCTGCATCGAGCGCAGGGAGTCGGGGTCCTGCCAGGTGCGGCCGTCGGAGGAGACCTCGGCGCCCGGATCCGGGTGCGCGCCCAGGTAGTTGTGGACCTCCTCCATCGAGTCGAAGTTGCGCACCGTCCCGTCGGAGAGGCGCAGCTTCCAGGCCCCGGTGAGCTCCTCGCTCGCGGCCCCCTCGACCGTCGCCGGCGCGCCGCTCTGGGCCCGGATCGCGCTGGTGCCCCGGGAGGGGCCGCCGGGCATCGGGGTCGGCATCGGCGTCGGGGTGGGTTCGCTGAGGGCCGGCGTCGCCTCGAGGTCGGCGAAGGGATCCACCTCGAGGCGGCCCTCGCTCCCGCCCCAGGGATCGGCCGGCTCGCCGAGCTGCGGGAGGGTGTCGAGGTCCTCCTGGGTGCCGATCCCGGGCGGGAGCGGATCGGGCGGGGCGGCCTGCAGTTCCTCGTAGGCCGTGCGCTGGCTCCCGGTGACCGCCAGCCCGGGCAGGGGCGCGGCCTGCGGCGCGGGGGCGGGGGCGGCCGCCGGCATGGGCGGTGGGCTGGCTCCCGGGGCCCCGGGGATCTTGAAGACGATCTTGCAGCGCGCGCACCGCACCTTCTTGCCGGCCGTGGCCGTACCTTCCGGGATCTCGAAGGTCGTCTTGCAGGAGGGGCAGGAGAGCCGCATGAAATGCCTTTCGCGCGTCGAAGCTACCACAAGAAGGGGGGTGGGTCGCCAAACTGACGCCCCGGAGGACACCCTCGAGAGGGAGGGGGTGTCGTCTTTCAGATCACCTCGACGAAGCGCGCGATGACCTTCTTGCGGCCCACGCCCTCGAAGTCGACGGTGAGGCGGGCCTTGTCGCCCCGCCCGTCCACCTCGGCGATCCGCCCCTCACCGAAGGTGCGGTGCCAGACCCGCCCTCCCCGGCGGGGGATCCCTCCGCCGCGCTCGTGTTCGGGGCGCTGATCGAAGGCGTAGTCCACCACCACCTCGCCGGGCTCGGGGTGGACCACCTCCTCGGCCAGGGCCTCCGCGGCGTCGGTCAGGGCGTCGAAGTCGTCCCCGGCGGGCGGATCCACCGCGTCCTCGTCGAAGAGCCCGCGCTGGCGGCCCCGGTAGCCGGAGAGCCCCTGGCGGTGGGCCTCTCCGCTCCACCCCGGCTCCAGCAGGCTGCGCTGGGGCCGGCAGGCCGGGTCGATCAGGTCGGGCTCGATGTCCTCGAGGAAGCGGCTCGGCCGCTTCACCTGGCGGCTCCCCATCAGGAAGCGCGAGCGGGCCCAGGTCAGCACCAGCTCCTTGCGGGCGCGGGTGAAGCCGACGTAGCAGAGGCGCCGCTCCTCGGCCATCTCCTCCGGGTCCCACTCGGTCTCCCCGACCACGAAGGCCCGGCTGTGGGGGAAGGTGCGCTCCTCCATCCCGACGATCACCACCGCGTCGAACTCGAGGCCCTTGGCGGCGTGGAGGGTCATCAGGCTGATGCGGTGCTCGTCCTGGGACTGACCGTCGGCGTCGCTCGTCAGCGCCATCTCGTCGAGGAAGTCGGCCAGGCTCGCGCCCCGGCCGCTGCGCTCGGTGGCCGCCCCGAGGAGGGCGTCGAGGTTCTCGAGGCGCTCGCGGGACTCGTCGCTGTCCTCGGCCCGCAGCGCGTCGCCGTAGCCGGAGGCCGCGATGGCGGCCGCCACGATCACGTCCGGCGCCTGCTCTTCCATCGCCCGGTGGTGCAGGTCGTCGATGAGCCGATGGAAGGCGGCGAGCTTGGCCCGGGCGCGGTCGGCGAGGCGGCCCTCGAGGCGGGGGGAGACGAGCGCCCGGTAGGCGCTGGTGCGCTCCTGGCGCGCCGCGATCAGCAGGGTCTCGACGGTCTTCTTGCCGATGCCCCGCCGCGGCGTGTTGATCACCCGCAGCAGGTCGGCGTCCGAGTCCGGCGAGAGGGCCAGGCGCAGGTAGGCGATCAGGTCCTTGATCTCGGCGCGCTCGTAGAAGGAGCGGCCCCGGACGATGTGGTAGGGCAGCCGCGCCGCCCGCAGGGCGTCCTCCAGGACGCGGGACTGGGCGTTCACCCGGTAGAAGATGGCGATCTCCGGGAGCGGGTACTCCTCGGAGAGGCGCTCGACGGTGGCGGCCACCCAGCGGGCCTCCTCCACCTCGTCGCCGCAGGCGATGACCTTGATGGGCTCACCGTGCCCCGCGTCGGTCCAGAGCTTCTTGGGCTTGCGGCCCCGGGCGTGGCGGATCACGCCGTGCGCGGCGTCGAGGATGGTCTGGCTCGAGCGGTAGTTCTGCTCCAGGCGCACGACCTTGGCGCCGGGGAAGTCGCGCTCGAAGGAGAGGATGTTGGAGATGTCGGCGCCCCGCCAGCGGTAGATCGACTGGTCGTCGTCGCCCACCACCACCACGCTGGTGTCGGGCCCGACCAGCTCCTTGAGGAGCGCGTACTGCACCACGTTGGTGTCCTGGTACTCGTCGACCATCACCTGCCGCAGGCGGGCATGGAAGTCGGCCTTCACGTCCGCGTGCTCGCGCAGGAGCAGGACCGGCAGGCGCAGGAGATCGCCGAAGTCCACCGCGCCGGCGCGCTGCAGCTCCTCCTGGTAGCTGACGTAGACCTCCCGCATCCGCTCGCCGACCAGGTCGAAGTGGCCGATCTCCATCTGCGAGGGCCCCTGCCCCTTGCCCTTGGCCTGGTCGATCCGGGCCAGCGCATCCCGGGGCGAGAAGGCGTCCTCGTCGAAGCCCAGGTCCCGGAGGATGCGCCGCATGAGGGCGCGCTGGTCCGAGTCGTCGTAGATGACGAAGCGCTCGGGCAGCCCCAGGCGGTCGCCGTACTCGCGCAGGATGCGCACCCCGGCGGCGTGGAAGGTCGAGAGCCAGAGCCGGCGCGCCGGGGCGCCCATGAGGGCCTCGCAGCGCTCGCGCATCTCGGCGGCGGCCTTGTTGGTGAAGGTCACCGCCAGGATCGACTCGGGCGGGATCCCGGCCTCCTCCACCAGCCAGGCGATGCGGTGGGTGATGACGCGGGTCTTCCCCGAGCCGGCGCCGGCGAGGATGAGCAGCGGCCCGTCCACGTGACGGGCCGCCTCGAGCTGGGGGGGGTTGAGACCGCTCAAGGGGGGAAGGTTACTTCTTCTCGCCCCCGTCGTGCTCGCCCTTCGGGTCGCCCACGGCATCGAAGGTGTCGTCGGTGGACTCGTCCACCGCCACCGCCTCCGCCTCCGCGGCGGCCTCGGCCTCGGCGGCCTCCCTGGCGGCCTTCTCGGCCCGCTCCTCGGCGGCGTGGTAGACGCCGCGCAGGAGGAAGAGGCCGATCGGGGTGAGGGCGGCCATGCCGCCGATCCACCACCAGATCATCTGGTGATCGGGGTAGTTCCCGTAGACCCCATCGACGCCGAACTCGGGCGCGTAGCCGGAGAGGAGGAAGCCCGCCATCGGGCCCGCGATGAACTTCGCGCCGAAGTAGGGCAGGTAGGAGAGCGAGATGTAGGAGCCCTCCCGCCCCGGGGGCGCGATCTCCGCGGTGAACTGCATCAGCCGCGGCGACCAGATGGCCTCGCCCACGGTGAAGGTCATCACGAAGATGACCATCGAGAGGTAGTAGGGATCGCGCATCCCCACCGGGACCTCGAGCCAGCGATCGTAGATCACCGCGCCGAACCAGGTGTCGGTGAGGCCCGCGAAGGTCTCCACCGGCAGGACCACGAAGAAGATCGAGCCGACCGAGACGATCGTGCCGATCAGCAGCATCCAGTAGGAGCGCACCTTCCGGGTGAAGTAGGCGATCACCGGCACCAGGAAGACGATCATCATCGGGTTGAGCACGCCGAAGATGTTCCCGACCAGGGAGCCCGCGCCGAAGTAGCGGATGCCGTAGGAGGGCCAGGTGATGTGGAAGTGGAAGAAGGTCAGCCGCGCGAAGACCGTGATGGCGATGAGCAGGATGAAGACCCAGAAGACCCGCTGCATGAAGTTCTCACCGAAGATCTTCACGGTCTCCATGACCTTGGACTTGCCCTCGGCCATGAAGCGGGAGAGCAGGCTGCCCCGTGGACCCTCGCTGGCGACCTTCTCCTGCTTCTTGGGGAAGCGGATGCCGGCCTCGGTCATCTCCACGCCGTCGCGCATCCAGAGGATGGCGGCCAGGTCGGGGAGGTTGATGAAGAAGCCGAGGCCGAAGATCACCTGCCAGGGGGTCAGGGTGTCCCCCAGGAAGTTCATCGTGCCCATCTCACCCATGTTGATGCGCACGACGTCGAAGAGCGCGGCGCCGATGGCCCAGCCGACGTTCATCAGGGTGTAGAAGAGGCCGAAGCCCAGGGCCGCGCCCTCGATGGTGGTGAAGCGCTTGATGCCCACCGAGAGCACCGGGCCGGTGATGGCGATGCCGATGCCCAGGGGGATGAAGCCGAAGATGGTCGCCATCCAGATGTCGTTGGCGAAGGGCATCACGGCGCGGGAGAGGAGCAGGGCGAAGCTGCCCAGCAGCAGGGTCTTCTTGATGCCGATGGCGTCGCAGATGGCGCCCACCGCCATGGTGGTGGCGGTCACCACGGTGGACCAGACCGAGTAGTAGGTGCCGGCCCCGATGTCGCCCAGCCCGATGTCCTCCCGGAGGTAGAACATGAAGGCCAGCTGGGCCGCGCCGTAGGCGCTGTACTCGGTGACCTTGGTGAAGAAGAGGATGTAGAGCTCGCGGGGCGAGCCACCCAGGCCCTTGGCGTAGGAGAAGAGGATGTAGACGAAGCCCAGGAGCAGGGCGACGGCCACGATCATCAAGGAGATGTCGAGGGTGTCGCCCCGGCCGCCGCGGATCCGGTCGAAGAAGCTCGTGGTCGACTGGAGGTCGAGGACCCTCAGGCCGTCCTCGGTCTCGATGAGGGCGGCGTAGAAGGGCATCTCGAAGCCGTCCTTCATCTTCGCCGTGCCCTTGAGCTTGAAGCCGCCCTCGAGGCTGGTGGACTCGCCCCACTCGATGGACTCGGCGGCGAGGAACTCGTCCCCCTCGAGCTCGGCCTTCAGCTGCTCGGCGTCGCGCTCCTGCTTGAGCATCGCGCTGGTCCCGGCCCAGGCGGCCTCGACCTCACCGGCCCGCATCTTCTCGAGGAGCGCTTCGACGATGGCCGAGGCCTTCAGCTCGTCGGTGGTCGGGCGGACCACGTCCACGATCTTCTGGTCGGCGGTGAAGGTCACCTTCACGACCTTGGAGCGCGGCACCCAGCCCTCGGCCTCCCGGGGCTTGTCGGCCACGGTGATGATGCCGAAGAGCTCCCAGGCGGCCACCGGGGCCCCGTGGTCCTCGGCGGCCTCCTCACCCTCGGCGGCCTTCTTCGGGGGCGCGGCCTTGCGGACCTCGTCCCAGCGGATCTTCTCGACCGGCACGAAGCCATGGCGGCGCAGTTCATGGATCTTGGCGCCGGCCTTCTCGGGCTTCTCCAGGATGGCTCGCAGGCTCTTCTTGGCGTCGGCCTCACCGGCGGCCAGCGCCTTGAGCTCGGCGTCGAGCTCGGCGTCCTTGGCCTCGGGGGTGGGGGAGATGTGCCCGGAGAGCCCGCGCAGGAGCTTCTCGGCGCTGGCGCCCAGCGCCTCGGTGGACGGTCCCTCCGCCGGAGCTTCCGCCTCCGCCTCGGCCTCAGCGCCAGCCTCCGCCTCCGCCTCCGCCTCCGCCTCAGCCTCGGCCTCCTCGCCCTCGGCGGGCGCGACGGCCTCGCCCTCCGGGGCGGCGGGAGCCTCGGCGACGGCCTCGGCGGCGACGGCAGGCGCCTCGGCGGCGGCCTCGTCCTGGGCCTGGGCTTCCTGCCCCGGGCTGTAGCTGGTGGCCATCAGGATCCCGAGGGCCATCACGATCGTGAAGGTCAGGCGGAAACGACGGGTCCGACGGGCGAAGCGGAGGAGGGCTTTCATGAGGGCTCCCGGCCAGGCAAGAACGGTTGTCGATCGGCCTTCTCGTGGGAGAGGGCCTCTCGAGGGCTGCCCTGTATCGCAAAGGCGGGGCCCATTGGGCAAGCCGCCGGGGCCCGGATCGCGGCGATCTCGACGGGGTGGTCGAGAAGGTGACAGATTACGCCAGCAGCCTACAGTGGCTCCGTCCACCCACACCGGGCGGACGGATCGATGCGCTCCCTAGACGATCCAGATCATCTCCCGATCACCACGATCATCTCATCGATGAGGTCGAAACTCATGAAGATCCACACCTGGCTCGCCGTCGCCGCCTCCTGCACCGCCCTGCTGGTGGCCGCCGCTCCCGGCAGCGCCGAAGCGGCCAAGAAGGCCAAGCCGACGCCGGCCAAGAAGGCCAAGCCGACGCCGGCCAAGAAGTTCAAGACGGCGCCCCTCCCCGCCGGGGTCGAGGTCGGCTGGTCCCACGCCCCCTTCGAGATGGGCGAGTGCAGCATCTGCCACGCCAACAGTGATCCGAAGAACCCGGGCCCGATCAACGCCAAGCCCAACGAGCTCTGCCTCAACTGCCACGAGCAGATCGGCGAGATCATGGAGCAGCGGGCGGTGAAGCACGGGGCGGCCCTGGAGTCCTGCGTGGGCTGCCACAACCCCCACAACGCCAAGGAGCGGATGCTCCTCTACACCTCCCCGGCCAAGACCTGCCTGAACTGCCACGAGGACATCGGCAAGATCATCAAGGAGTCGAAGGTGCAGCACGACTCCGTGACCGCCGAGAAGGCCTGCCTGAATTGCCACAACCCGCACGCGTCGAACGTGGAGAACCTGCTGGTGCAGCTCCCCTTCGACCTCTGCGTGAACTGCCACGGCAAGGACGACATGAAGGCCTCGGACGGCAAGGCGATGACCAACTTCCTCAAGCTCCTCAAGGACAACCCGGTCCACCACGACCCGGTCGCCGAGAAGGACTGCTCCGCCTGCCACAAGCCGCACGGCTCGGAGCAGTTCCGCCTGCTGCGAGAGGACTACCCGGGCAAGTTCTACGCCGACTACGACCCGACCAACTACAAGCTCTGCTACGGCTGTCACAACGATCAGATCATGGACAAGCCGAACACCACCACCCTGACCAAGTTCCGCGACGGTGACCGCAACCTGCACTTCGTGCACGTGAACAAGGCGGACCGCGGCCGCACCTGCCGCGCCTGCCACGAGGTGCACGCCTCGAAGGAGAAGCACCAGATCCGGGAAGGCGTCCCCTACGGCAAGAGCGGCTGGGTGCTGAAGGTCAACTACGAGCAGACCCCCACCGGCGGGCGCTGCGCCAAGACCTGCCACACGGCCAAGGAGTACGTGAACGGTGTGGGGAGCAAGTAGGTAGATGGGAGTGCGCTTCGTGTTCGTGCCCAAGTTCGTCGTCTTCGCGGCCCTCTTCGCCACTGCTGGCGTCGCGGCCGAGAGCCACTCCTTCAGCAACTTCGAGATCGGAGACACGATCCCGCAGGCCAAGCTGCCGACCCTCGCCGGCAAGGTCGCGCCCCTCGTCGATCCGAAGCAGAAGATCTCCGTCTTCTTCTTCGTGCGCCCGGGGCAGGAGAACTCCGAGACGGTGCTGGAGGAGATCGCGAAGTGCGAGACCGAGTTCGCCGACCGCCCGGTTCATTGGGTGGGCATCGTCTCGGACTACTACCCGAAGGCCGACTCCCAGGCGATGGTGAAGAAGTCGGGGGTGAAGGCCCCGATCCTCATCGACAAGGGTGACGCCCTCTACGGCAAGCTCGGGGTCCGCCTGCACCCGGTCATCGGCATCGCCAGCGGCGACAACAAGCTGCTGGCCTATCAGCCCTTCCGCCGGATCAACTACTGTGCGCTGGTGCGCGCCCGGGTCCAGCACGCCCTGGGGGACATCGACGACGCCCAGCTGCAGGCCGTGCTCGAGCCGCCCAAGGCCACCCAGGGCGGCGACGTGGCCGTCGCCAAGCGCAACCTCAAGTTCGCCGCGATGATGCGCAAGGCCAAGAAGCTCGACAAGGCGCTCGAGCTGGCCCAGAAGGCCATCGAGACGGCGCCCGAGTTCGCCCCGGCCCACGCGATGGTCGGTGACATCCTGGCCGAGCAGAAGAAGTGCGAGGCCGCCAAGCCCCACCTGGAGAAGGCCCTCTCCCTCGACGCCGAGGACGAGATGGCGAAGGCGGGGATGGGCACCTGCGGCTTCGGCCCGGCCCCCGAGAAGGCAGCCGCTCCGGAGGCGACCCCGGAGCCCGAGAAGGACGCCGCCCCGGAGGCGACCCCGGAGCCCGAGAAGGACGCCGCCCCGGAGGCGACCCCCGAGCCCGAGAAGAAGGCCACGAAGGCCGAGTAGACCGCTTCCGCGCTCGTCCCGATCCGCTCCCCGGCCTCAGCGGCTGCAGCAGGCGCCCTTCCCCTCCTCCTGGACCGGCGGACAGGGGGTGTCGCCGTAGGAGCAGAAGACGCAGCAGTCGCCCGGGAGGGCCTTGAGGAGGGCCCCGCAGCCCGCGCAGTCGTGGAAGAAGCGGCAGGCGTCGGTGGGCATCTCCTCGCGGCTCTGGTGCCCGCACTCGGGGCAGGTGAGCACGCTGTGGAGCTGGACACTGGCGCAGGCCGACATCGTGATCATGTTTACCCCGATCATGAGCCGCCTCGCATCCTTGAAACAGCGCCACGCCGAGCTGCGGGATCGCCGCTGGTACCGGTGGGGGACCGACCTCCTCCTCGTCGCGGTGGCCATCGTGCTGATCTCCGCCTGGCAGACCCGCGGCCACGTCCGGGACGTGCCCCTGCCCGAGCTCACCCTCCAGACCCTGGACGGCGAGCCCCTCGCCCTGGGCTCCCTGGAGGGCAAGCCCACCCTCCTCGCGTTCTGGGCCCCCTGGTGCGGGGTCTGCCGGGCCGAGTCCCCGAACATCTCCTGGGTGCAGGAGCTGGCCGGCGAGAAGGCCAACGTCCTCTCGGTGGTGGTCTCCTACGGCGAGCTCGCCGAGGTCCGCGGCTACGTGGCCGCGCAGGAGGTCGACTATCCGGTCCTCCTGGCCGGCGACGCCCTCGCCGCCGAGCTGAAGGTCGCCTCCTACCCGACGGTCTACTTCCTGGACCGGGAGGGCAAGGTGAAGGGCTCGGCGGTGGGCTACACCACCACCCTGGGCCTGCTCGCGCGCCTCTTCCTCTGAGGGCTCGCCCCGGGCGGACGCAGCTCGACGCTGGCCCCCGGGGGGGCCAGCGCCCGCAGGGAGGCCGCCGAGAGCAGCCCGGCCAGGGTCGGTGTGAGGGCGCCCTCCGGGACGAGGCGGCAGAGCGCCCGCGGCGGCAGCGCCCCGAGCAGCTCCCGGAGGCGGGCCTCGACGGTCTCGCGCTCTCCCTCGAGCGAGAGCCGCCCCTCCACCATCGGACGCGCCGGCAGGGGGACGAAGCGCTGGCGCCGGAGGCCGCCCTCATCGAGCTCGAGGAGGAGGTAGCCCTTGGTCTCGGCGGCCTCGGCGAAGGCGGTGCGCTCGATGCTGCCCGGGTAGAGCACCGGCGCGGCGAGGGGTCGGCCCGCGAGATCACGGCGCAGGATCTGGTGGCGGTGGATGTGCCCGCAGAGCACCGCGGCGAAGCCCCGGGGGATCGCCCGGCCCGGCAGGACCTCCTCCCCGCCGCGGAAGGTGTAGTCCACCGGCCCCACCCGCGCGCCCTCGACGGCCTGGTGGAGGCAGAGGAGGCGGAGGTCGGCCTCCACGTCCCGCCAGCCGGTGGCGGCGAGGAGCCCGGGGAAGCGAGCGCGGATCGCCCGGGCGAAGGGGAAGCCCACCAGCGCCACCCGCCGGCCCCGAACCTCCAGGGTGTGGGTGGCCGGCCGGTCGAAGATCGTGACGCCGGGGTGCAGGGCCAGCAGGGGGTGGGGAATGGCCCCACGCTCGTGGTTCCCCGGCACCACGAAGACCGGCACCCCGGCGTCGGCGACCTCGAAGAGGGGCTCGAAGGCCAACCGGGTCAGCGAGGGGGGGATCTTCGAGCGGAAGAAGAGATCGCCCCCGTGGACCACCAGATCGACCTCTCCTCGCCGGGCGGGCGCCAGCGCCGACCGGTAGTTGGCGAAGAAGTCGGGGCCCCGGCGGGGCCTCTCCACCCGCGGGCGCCGGGGCGCGTCGAGGCCCAGGTGGGTGTCGGCGAGGAGGAGGAGGCGCAGGTCCATGGGCCTCCAAGCTAGCCGGGGCCCCTGACACCGGTTGCCGGGTGTGGCGCGCGGTCCCTACACTTGTGGGCAGGGACGAATACAAGGAGGTCGAGATGACCGCGCTCGAGACCGTGGGTCAGCACATGGACACCCATGTGCCGACGCTCTCTCCGACCCAGCCCATCCTGGAGGCGATCCGCTTCCTGGTGCGCCACCGGGTGACCGGCGCGCCGGTGGTGGACTCCGAGGGCAAGCTCCTCGGGATCCTCAGCGAGAGGGACTGCCTGGGTATCTTCACGGCGGAGGGGGGGGGCCTGGGCACCAACGCCACGGTCTCCGACTTCATGACCACCGAGGTCGTGACCGTCACCCCGGAGATGAAGATCGGCTACGTCGCGGGCCTCTTCCTGCGGCACAGCTTCCGGCGCCTGATCGTCCTGGAGAACGAGAAGGTGGTCGGCGCCATCACCCGCTTCGACATCCTGCGCTACACGGCCTACTGTCTCCCGGGTTGAAGACCCGCGAGAGCAGCCCGGACCGCCGCCCGACGTCGGCCCGGGGGGCGTGACCGGGATCATTTGCATGACCCCGGGTCGTGCATAGGTTAGTTATCGCTACGGTTTTCCGGGGGCCCCGAGGGGGGGTCCGTCCGAGTCCCCATGGGAGGGGAGACGAGATGAAGCTCCGCTGGACTGCTCTCTTCACGGCCATCTGCGGCCTGCTGCTCCTGGCCGTGCCGGCCCGCGCCGGCTCGCCCACCCTGACCACCATCACGGTGGATGGCTCCTTCGGGGACTGGGCGGTCGTGCTCGCCAACCCCCTGCAGGTGACCCTCGACGGGGACGGCTCCAGCATCGACTGCGCGGTCTCCGCCGACCTCGACTGCCCGGTGGGGAGCAAGGGCCGCGATCTCTACCGCTTCGCCTGGACCTACGACGCGACGAACCTCTACCTCTACACGGAGCGCGTCAACCAGGGGTCGGGGGCCAAGCAGACCTTCTACTTCTTCATGGACCTCGACGGCGACGACCTCATGAGCCCCACCGACGAGGTGGTGCGGGTCGGCTGGCAGGACAACAACGACCTGAGCGTCGACCTCTACGCCTACGCCCCGGCCGTCCCGCCGACCCCCGACCCGATGGAGGACGGCGCCGGCAACGCCGACGGCTACGACATTGCCGGCGGCATCGGCGCCAACCTCTGGACCTCTCCGGATCAGCCCGGCACCAGCACCCTGGCGATGGAGTTCATGGTGCCCTGGAGCCAGATGGGCGTCCCCGCGGGCACCCCGATCCACTTCCACGTGGCCGCCGGCACCGTGGGCGGCTACGAGGACAACCTCGGCGGACCCAACGGCGGGATCGGCCTCTTCGGCAGCACCGAGATCCTGGTGAGCCCGGACAACATGGGCAACATCGCCGGCCCCGGGACGATCGAGTACGTCCACTCCGTCTCGAACCTGGGCAACCAGGACGACACGGCGAACCTCTGGGCGGTCTCCAACCGCGGCGCCGCCGTGGAGCTCTGGGCGGACCTGGACTCCGACGGCAACCCGGATCAGCTGATGGCGAGCGATCCGGAGGGCGACGGCGTCTTCCTGCCCGCCGACGTGGTCCCCGCCTGGGACACCGACGCCGACGGCCGGCCCGACACCGGCAACCTCCTGCCCGGCGCCAGCTTCGACCTGGTGCTGCGCCTGACCTTCGCCTCGGGCCTCGACGGCGTGGACGACACCACCGAGCTCTTCGGTGAGTCGCGCCTGGACCCGAGCGTCCGGGGCAGCGCCCTCGACGTCACCGCCCTGGGCCTCTTCACGATCCAGCCGGGCGGCGTGCGCACCGGGGTGCAGGGATTCCCGGTCCCCCACCCCACCAACGTCCACAACAACGGCGTCTCGGATGACCGCGGCGAGTTCGAGCTGGTGGCGGCCGGGGGCTGGTCCTCTCGCCTCTACTTCGACACCGACGCCGACGGGGTCGGCGACGTCCTCCTCGGCGAGGACACCGACGGCGACGGCGTGTGGGACAGCGTGCCCGGTGACACCGACGCCGACGGCTTCCCCGACACGGGCCTCATCCCGGCGGGGAGCAGCCTGGGGCTGGTCCTCGAGGTGGACGTCCCGCTGACGGCCCTGGTGGGCGACTTCACCACGACCGTCGTGCGGGTGATCCCGGACTCCAACCCGGTCCGAGCCCACTCCGCCGCCTTCGTGACCCGGGCCTCGAGCGCCCTGCTCATCCTCCCCGACTACAGCGCGGTCGCCCTCACCGACCTGGCGGCCCAGGCCGGCGCCTCGGCCTTCTTCCCTCACGAGCTCATCAACGCCCAGCCCCTGGCCGACTGCATGGGCTTCCTCACGACCTCCGGGAACGGCTGGACGACCCGGGTCTGGTCCGACCCCGACGGCGACGGCTCCATCGCGGACGGAACGCTCATCACCAGCACCTGCCCCACCGTGGCGGCGGTCCCGGCCTACGGGGGCTCCTTCCACTTCATCGTCGAGGTCATGGTCCCGGCCGGCACCCCGGTGGGCAGCACCGACACGATCACCGTGACCGCCACCTCGGAGACCAGCCCCACCGTCTTCGACACCGCCACCGACGAGCTGGCCGTGGGCACCCTCGCGACCTACCGGGACCCCTCCCTCCTCTTCTTCAGCAAGCAGTTCACCAACTGCACCCCGGTCTACGCCTACGCCGCGCCGCTGGTCGCCTCCGAGGCCGCTCGCTACCAGTTCACCTACACCGATCCCCTCGCCGTCGATCAGCGCAGCGCGCTGGTGCCCACCGACGGCCGCGGCCAGGCCTTCGACAGCTACACCTTCGGCACCGCCGACCCCCTCGGCACCTGGACGGTCACCGTGACCGACACCAGCAGCGGCACGCCGGTGGACTCCATCGAGGTCGTCCTCGAGCGCAGCGGCGCGATCGCCTTCCACGCCCCGGTGGCCTCCGTCTTCGGGGACGGGCAGACCGTCGCCGGCACCGCCACGCTGCTCTCCACCAACACCAAGGCCGTCTACGAGGGCGCCTACGTCGACTTCACGGTGATCGACCCCTCGGGGACCCTCTACCTCACCAGCGCCGGCACCTTCGCCGCCTACACCGGCGCCGAGGTCACCCGGGTCGAGAACAGCATCACCCTGGCCCCCCTCGACACCCACAACGCCGGCTGGGCCGTCCCCACGGTGAGCTTCCCCGCCCTGGGGATCTACTCGGTCGTGGCCACCTGGCGGACCTCCTGCGGGACGGAGATCGCCAGCGACACCACCACCTTCGAGGTCGTGCCGCCCCCGCCGGTGATCACCACTCCCGCCGACGGCAGCAGCGTCCCCACCACCACCCTGACCCTCTCGGGCAGCGCCGAGCCCGGCGCCACCGTCGAGGTCTTCGACGGCGGCAGCTCGATCGGCACGGTGGTGGCCGACGGCGCGGGCGCCTGGTCGCTGGTGGTCTCCTCCCTCTCCGAGACGACCCATCCCTTCACGGCCCAGCAGACCGTCGCCGGCTCGACCAGCGGCCTCTCCGCCCCCGTGCTCGTCACCGTGGACCTCACCGCGCCGGCGACGCCGACCCTCACCGCGCCCACCGACGGCTCGCTCGTCACGACGACCACCCCCACCTTCACCGGCACGGCCGAGGCCGGCAGCACCGTCACCGTCACCGTCGATGGCGCCACCGCCTGCACCACCACCGCCGACGGCGCGGGCAGCTGGTCCTGCACCGCGGGCGCGGCCCTGGCCGAGGGCGCCCACACCCTGAGCGCCACCTCCACCGACGCCGCGGGCAACGCGACCTCCACCGCCGACCAGAGCTTCACCGTCGACTCCATCGCGCCCGTCGCCCCGACGATCGCCGCGCCCACCGACGGCGCGACCCTGGCCACCGACACCCCGCCCTTCAGCGGCACCGCCGAGGCCGGCACCACCGTCACCGTCACCGTCGATGGCGCCACCGCCTGCACCACCACCGCCGATGGCGCGGGCAGCTGGTCCTGCACCGCCGCCAGCGCGCTGGCCCAGGGTGCCCACACCCTGAGCGCCACCTCCACGGACGCCGCGGGCAACGCGACCTCCACCGCCGACCAGAGCTTCACCGTCGACACCGTGGCCCCCGCCGCCCCGACGATCGCCGCGCCGGCCGACGGCGCGACCCTGGCCACCGACACCCCGACCTTCAGCGGCACCGCCGAGGCCGGCACCACCGTGAGCGTCACCGTGGACGGCAGCACCGCCTGCACCACCACCGCCGACGGCTCGGGCAGCTGGTCCTGCACCGCCGCCAGCGCCCTCGCCCAGGGCGCCCACACCCTGAGCGCCACCTCCACCGACGCCGCGGGCAACGCGATCTCCACCACCGACCAGAGCTTCTCCGTCGACACCGTGGCCCCCGTCGCGCCGACCCTCGACGCGCCGGTCGACGGCGCCGTCCTCGCCACCGACACCCCGACCTTCAGCGGCACCGCCGAGGCCGGCACCACCGTGACCGTCACCGTGGACGGCAGCAGCGTCTGCACCACCACCGCCGACGTCGCCGGCACCTGGTCCTGCACCGCCGCCGCGGCCCTCGCCCAGGGGCTCCACACCGCGAGCGCCACCTCCACCGACGGCGCGGGCAACGCCACCTCCACCGCTGACCAGAGCTTCACCGTCGACACCGTGGCCCCGGCCGCCCCGGTCATCGCCGTGCCCTCCGACGGCGACATCCTCGCCACGGCCCGCCCGAGCTTCTCCGGCACCGCCGAGCCCGGAGTCACCGTCAGCGTCACCGTCGACGGCGCCGTGGTCTGCACGGCCACCGCCGACGCCGGCGGCAGCTGGACCTGCCAGCCCGGCGCGGACCTGGGCCAGGGCGCCCACACGGTCAACGCCACCGCCACCGACGCCGCGGGCAACAGCGCCACCACGGCGGACCAGAGCTTCACCGTCGACACCCTCGCCCCCGCCGTCCCGACCATCGACTCGCCGGCGGACGGCGCGATCGTCGCGACGAACACCCCCACCTTCACCGGCACCGCCGAGGCCGGCAGCGCCGTGACCATCAGGGTCGACGGCGTCATCGCCTGCACCACCACCGCGGACGCCGCCGGCACCTACAGCTGCACCGCGGGCGCGGCCCTCGCGGAGGGCGCCCACGGGGTCGTGGCCTTCTCGAGCGACGCCGCGGGCAACAGCGTCTCCTCCCCGAGCCAGGGCTTCACCGTCGACACGATCGCCCCGGCGGCGCCGACGGTCACCACGCCCGCCGACGGCGCGATCCTGGCCACCAACCTCCCGACCTTCACCGGCACCGCCGAGGCCGGCAGCGCCGTGACGGTCACCGTCGACGGCAGCCTGGTCTGCTCCGCCACCGCCGACGCCGCGGGCGCCTACGCCTGCACCGCCGGCGCGGCCCTGGCCGAGGGCGCCCACAGCGCCGAGGCCACCTCGACCGACGCCGCGGGCAACAGCGCGACCTCGACCCCGAACGGCTTCACGGTCGACACCCTCGCCCCGGCCACCCCGACCCTCGACAGCCCGGCCGACGGCGACACGATCGCCACCGACAGCCCGACCTACGCGGGCACCGCCGAGCCCGGCACCACCGTGGACGTGACCGTGGACGGCAGCGTCGTCTGCACCGCCACCGCCGACGCCGCGGGCGCCTGGACCTGCACGGGCAGCAGCCCCCTGGGCGAGGGCAGCCACACGGTGAGCGCCACCGCCACCGACGCCGCGGGCAACGCGACCTCCACCGTCGACCAGGGCTTCACCGTCGACACGGTCGCCCCGGCGACGCCGACGATCACCACCCCGGCCGACGGCGCGATCCTGGCCACCAACCTCCCGACCTTCACCGGCACCGCCGAGGCCGGCAGCGCCGTGACGGTCACCGTCGACGGCAGCCTGGTCTGCTCCGCCACCGCCGACGCCGCGGGCGCCTACGCCTGCACCGCCGGCGCGGCCCTGGCCGAGGGCGCCCACAGCGCCGAGGCCACCTCGACCGACGCCGCGGGCAACAGCGCGACCTCGACCCCGAACGGCTTCACGGTCGACACCCTCGCCCCGGCCACCCCGACCCTCGACAGCCCGGCCGACGGCGACACGATCGCCACCGACAGCCCGACCTACGCGGGCACCGCCGAGCCCGGCACCACCGTGGACGTGACCGTGGACGGCAGCGTCGTCTGCACCGCCACCGCCGACGCCGCGGGCGCCTGGACCTGCACGGGCAGCAGCCCCCTGGGCGAGGGCAGCCACACGGTGAGCGCCACCGCCACCGACGCCGCGGGCAACGCGACCTCCACCGTCGACCAGGGCTTCACCGTCGACACGGTCGCCCCGGCGACGCCGACGATCACCACCCCGGCCGACGGCGCGATCCTGGCCACCAACCTCCCGACCTTCACCGGCACCGCCGAGGCCGGCAGCGCCGTGACGGTCACCGTCGACGGCAGCCTGGTCTGCTCCGCCACCGCCGACGCCGCGGGCGCCTACGCCTGCACCGCCGGCGCGGCCCTGGCCGAGGGCGCCCACAGCGCCGAGGCCACCTCGACCGACGCCGCGGGCAACAGCGCGACCTCGACCCCGAACGGCTTCACGGTCGACACCCTCGCCCCGGCCACCCCGACCCTCGACAGCCCGGCCGACGGCGACACGATCGCCACCGACAGCCCGACCTACGCGGGCACCGCCGAGCCCGGCACCACCGTGGACGTGACCGTGGACGGCAGCGTCGTCTGCACCGCCACCGCCGACGCCGCGGGCGCCTGGACCTGCTCGGGCAGCAGCCCCCTGGGCGAGGGCAGCCACTCGGTGAGCGCCACCGCCACCGACGCCGCCGGCAACGCGACCCCGACCACCGAGCAGACCTTCACCGTCGACACGATCGACCCGGCGGCTCCGATCATCACCGATCCGGCGGACGGCAAGACCACCAGCGACACCACCCCGACCTTCAGCGGCACCGCCGAGCCGGGCGCGAGCGTGGACGTCACGGTGGACGGGAGCACCGCCTGCACCACCACCGCCGACGCCGCCGGCACCTGGTCCTGCACCGCCGGCGCCGCCCTGGCGGAGGGCACCCACACGGTGAGCGCCACCGCCACCGACGCCGCCGGCAACACCGGCACCTCCCCCGATCAGGCCCTCATCATCGACACCGTCTCACCCGCCGCGCCGGTGATCACCGCCCCGGTGGACGGCGCCGCCACCAACGACACCACCCCCACCTTCACCGGCACCGCCGAGCCGGGCACGAGCGTGGACGTCACGGTGGACGGCAGCACCGCCTGCACCACCACCGCCGACGCCGCCGGCGCCTGGTCCTGCACCGCCGGCGCCGCCCTGGCGGAGGGCACCCACACGGTGAGCGCCACCGCCACCGACGCGGCCGGCAACACCGGCACCTCCCCCGATCAGAACCTCACCGTGGACACCACCGTCCCGGCGGCCCCGGTGATCACCTCTCCGACCGAGGGCGAGTCGGTGGGCGACGACACGCCCGTCATCACCGGCACCGGTGAGCCCGGCGGCACCGTCACGATCACCGTCGACGGCACCCCGGTCTGCACCGCCACCGTGGACGCCTCCGGCAACTGGTCCTGCACCCCCGGCGCCCCGCTGGACGAGGGCAGCCACACCGTCGGCGTCACCCTCACCGACCCGGCCGGGAACACCACGCCCGGCACCGACGTCTCCATCGACGTCGACACCACCGCTCCCGCGGCCCCGGTGATCACCGATCCGGCGGACGGCGCGATCCTCGACGCCTTCTCCTTCGACATCACCGGGACCGCCGAGCCGGGCGCCACGGTCGACGTCTACGTCGACGGCGCCTACGCCGGGACGACCGCCGCCGACGCCAACGGCGACTGGACCTTCACCGTCACCGCGGCCGCCGACGGCACCTACGTCCTCACCGCCACCGCCACCGACGCGGCGAGCAACACCTCCCTCGCCTCGAACGCGGTCACGGTCACCCTCGACACCACCGCGCCGGCTCCGCCGGTCATCGACACCCCGACCGATGGCAGCACCGTGGGCACCTTCACGCCCACCCTCGAGGGGAGCGCCGAGGCCCTCTCCCGGGTCGACGTCTACCTCGACGGCGCCCTCCTCGGGACCGTCGACGCGGACGCCGCGGGCCGCTTCACCCTGCCGGTGCCGAGCCCCCTGGCCGAGGGCACCTACGAGGCCCACGCGGAGTCCACGGACGCCGCGGGCAACGCCTCGGGGGTGGGCCCCTCGATCACCTTCACGGTCTTCGTCGAGGAGTGCGGCAACGGCCGGATCGACACCGGAGAGAGCTGCGACGACGGCGACCTCGAGGGCGGCGACGGCTGCTCGGCGACCTGCCAGGGCGAGAGCGGCTGGGTCTGCGGGGGCGAGCCCAGCGTCTGCCAGGTGGACGTGGACCTCGACGGCTTCGCCGACGTCTCGGACAACTGCCCCGATGTCTCGAACCCCGACCAGACCGACACCGATGGAGACGGAATCGGCGACGCCTGCGACAGCGACGTGGACGGCGACGGCTTCGACGACGACCTCGTCGCGGCGGGGGGCGGCTGCAACTGCAGCAGCACCGAGCCCTCGCGGCCCTCGCTCGCCCTGCTCCTGCTGGCCGGCCTGCTCCTCTTCCGGCGTCGCCGCGCCTAGCCGTCCCACTCCCTCGTGAACACCCTAGAGAGGCTGAACATGATGGTGCGCAGAGCGCTCCCCGCCCTCCTGACGATCGTCGGGCTCCTCGGTACCGCCCCGGCCGTGGCCCAGACCAGCGAGCCCAGCGGCTTCGACATCCAGCGCTTCCGGACTCCCCTGGATCACCTGGGCCTGCTCGACCTCGAGTGGGGCCGGCTGCCGACCGACGAGGGCTGGGAGGCCGTCGCCTTCCTCCACTACGTCAACGATCCCTTCGTCCTCTACCGCCAGGGCGACGATGGCTACGCGCGGGTCGCCCCCCTGGTCTCCGATCGCCTCGATCTGGACCTCGGCGGCTCGGTGGTGCTGCTGCCCTGGCTGCAGCTCGGCCTGGGCACCCGCCTCACCCTCTTCCAGACCCGCCCGGAGGAGGTGCCCGGGGTCGATCCCTCCCTGGAGAAGCTGCCGGTCCTGGGCCTGGGTGACCTGCGCCTGGCCCCCAAGCTCTCGCTGCTGAAGCAGGAGCTCCACCACCTCGACCTCGCCTTCATCCTGGGCGCCTCCCTGCCGATCAGCCCGGGCCGCAACTACCTCGGCGAGCGCTCGGCCACCCTCACCCCCGAGCTGGCGCTCTCCCGGGAGGACGGCGCCCTGCGCTACGGCCTGAACCTCGCCTACCTGCTGCGCGGCCGCACCGACGTGCTCGGCCTGCGAGTGGACGACGAGCTGCAGTACCGCCTCGGCGTGGGCTACGACCTCGAGGAGCTCGTGGGCCAGAAGATCGAGGCCCAGCTCGCCCTCTCCGGCGCCCAGGCCCTCTACGCCGAGGAGTTCGCCTCGCCCCTCGAGCTCCTCCTCGGAGCCCACTGGGACCTGCCCGACCTCCCCTTCCGGGCCCACGCCGGCTTCGGCGTCGGCCTCACCCACGGCTACGGCGCCGCGGACTTCCGCATCTTCCTGGGCCTGCGCTACGTCCACGCCTGGGCGGCTCCCAAGCCCGACCTCGACGCCGACGGTGTGCTCAACGAGCAGGACGCCTGCCCGAAGATCGCCGGGCCGGTGGAGAACCGGGGTTGCCCCGACACCGACGGTGACGGCGACGGCGTGGTCGACCGCCTCGATCGCTGCCCCGAGAAGCCGGGCAAGGCCGAGGACGACGGCTGTCCGCGCCTGGATCAGGACGAGGACGGCCTCCTCGACGAGAAGGACGAGTGCCCCACCGAGCCGGGCCCGGCCGAGAACAAGGGCTGCCCCGATCAGGACGGTGACGAGGACGGCGTCGTCGACCGCCTCGACGACTGCCCGCAGCAGGCGGGCCTCGAGGTGAACCGCGGCTGCCCCGACGAGGACGTCGACGGGGACGGGAAGGTCGACCGCGAGGACGGCTGCCCCGAGCAGCCCGAGGACGTGGACGGCTTCGAGGACGAGGACGGCTGCCCCGACCTCGACAACGACGAGGACGGCGTCGTCGACGGCCACGATCGCTGTCCGCTCGAGGCCGGCATCCCGGAGAACCACGGCTGCCCCGACACCGACCGGGACGGCGACGGCGTGGTCGACCGCCTCGACAACTGCCCCGACGAGGCCGGCGTCCCCGAGCAGCAGGGCTGCAAGAAGAAGCAGCTGGTGATCATCCGCGAGGCCAAGCTCGAGATCCTGGAGAAGGTCTTCTTCCAGAGCGGCAAGGACGTCATCCAGAAGCGCTCCTTCGCCCTCCTCGACAACGTCTTCGAGGTGCTGAAGTCCCACCCCGAGATCGGGAAGATCCAGGTCGAGGGGCACACCGACGACCAGGGCAACGACGCCTTCAACAAGAAGCTCTCCCAGCGGCGGGCGGAGGCGGTGCGCACCTACCTCTTGAAGAAGGGCATCGCCGAGGAGCGCCTGGAGGCCATCGGCTACGGCGAGGAGCGGCCGGTCGAGCCCAACGAGACCAAGGAGGGCCGCGCGGCGAACCGCCGGGTGGAGTTCGTCATCCCGGACACCCGGGAGACGACGACCACCCTCGAGGCGACCCCGGTCGACGCCGAGGAGGCGGCCCCGGTCGAGGAGACCCCCCCGGTCGAGGCCACGCCCGAGGAGTAGCCCCAAGAGAGGAGCCGCGGGCGGCTTCAGGCCCCGCCGCGCCAGTCGCCGAGGGCCTCGCCCCGCAGCAGGTGGATCGCCGCCAGGAAGCCCGGTGAGGGCTTGTTGAAGCGCAGGCCCCAGCGGCTGCCCGCGAGGGCCCGGATCACCCGGGCGTCACAGACCCGCTCGCCGTCCCGGGAAACGAGGGTGAGCCGGACGACCGAGCCGATCTCCAGCCCCCGCTCGCAGGCGATCTGCGCGCCGCTGGCCGAGAGGTCGAGCACCTGCACCTCCTCCTCCTCGCCCTCGACGAGGAGGCGCCCGGGGAGATCCACCGGGAAGCGCAGGGTCTCCCCGCCGACGTGCCGGTCCTCGGGGGCGGCGCGCCGCAGCGCGAGGCTGAGCGCCTCCATCCGCCGCTGGATGAGGATCTGGCGGTAGAGGACCGCCACCAGCACGACCGAGAGCACGGCCACCGCGATGGTCATCGTCGTCCCCTACTCGTCGAGCTCGGCCCGGTCCCGGGGCGCCGGGGCCGGGAGGGCATCGGCGCAGCTGCCGTCCACCAGGCAGTGGTCGATCTTGAGCTGCTTGCCCCCGTGGCGCAGGTAGTCGCCGGCCATGTTCACCAGGAAGTTGCCGACGTCCCAGGCCCACAGGGTGTCGCAGCCGCAGGCGGTGGGATCGGGCTGGCAGGCGGCCGCGCAGGCCGCCCGGGCGTCGTCGGTCATCTCGCCGGGCTGGTCGAAGCCGTGGGCGCCGGTGGGGTTGGTCAGGGGGAAGAAGCTCGCGCTCTTCCCGCCCAGGGGATCGGTCTTCCCCAGGCCGATGTGCAGGGGCGTGGTGGTCGTGGGGTAGGTCGCGGCCCCCCAGGGGTGGGTCCCCTGGCTGAAGTTCTCCACGTCGAAGTGCACGCTGCGGCCCGCGCCATCGAAGTGGCGGGGGATCGTGTGGACGCCCTCGGCGACGTGGGTGTCGATCAGGTACTGGTTCTCGGTGGTGCCCAGGTCGGGCCGGTCCTCCAGCCACTCGATGAGGCCGGCCGCCCGACCGAAGCTCATCCCGCCGGCGACGGCGACGCTGGTGTCGCCCTGGGTGGTGATCTGGAGGATGTGGCTGCCCGTGGTCTGGCCGGTGCCCGGGTAGGTCATCGGATCGACCTGCGCGTGGCGGCCGAGGACCGCCATGTCGGAGGCGTCGAGGACCAGCTGACCGATGCCCACGAAGCGCCGCAGGTCGGGGTGGGCCCGGGGCAGGCCCATCCCCTCGGCCAGGGCCACGAGGGGATCGCCGGCCGGGATGCTCCGGTACTGGAAGCCGCCGCCGATCTCGAACTCGCTGAGCTCGAGGATCAGCTCGGCGGACTCGGGGACCTCGCACTCGGTGCCAGGCAGGTTCACCGCCCCCGCGAAGAAGCGGATGGCGATCGGATCGTCCTTGTCGGCGGCGAGGGGGGCGCGCACCCCACCGTCGGCGGCCACCAGGCCGCAGGCCCGCTCGCCGCTGTCGAGGTTCTCGACGACCATGGTGTCGCCCACGCTCACGCCCACGACGTCGGCGATGGGCACGGTGGTGGCGTCGTTCAGGTCGGGCACGATCTGCGCGACCCGCGTCGGCCCGCCGCCGAGGTCCACGTTGGCGATGAAGAAGGGCCCCATCGAGCGGAGCATGAAGCCCTCGACCGCGCCGCCCTGGGTGGTGCGCATGCCGAGGTCGGTCACCCCGCCGCCGCCGGCGAGGGGAGCGACGGCCGTCAGCTCGGGCTCCACGCTGCCCATCACCATGCTCATCATCCCGCCGAGGGAGCCGCCGATCATGGTGAGCTGGCTGCCGCGGCCGATGTCGACCTCGCCGTCGCCGTCGAAGTCACCGGCGAGGCCCTTCAGCTCACCGCCCGGCCGGCCGTCGGTGTCCACGTCCCAGGTCGTCTCCCCGTCGAAGCTGCGGACGATGCGGATGAGCTGCATGTAGTCGAGGGCGAACTGCCGCACCACGTCCCGGGTGTGGAAGAGGTAGCCGGTCCAGAAGTCGGCGGCCGAGTCGACGCTGCCGTCGCCGTCCTGATCCCAGGCGCGATCCGAGAAGATCGCGTCGATCAGGGCCGAGGCCCCCTGGGGTCCGAGGATGCCCCGGACCAGGGAGAGCTCGGCGTCGCTGACGCCGATGCCGTGGGAGGGCCCGTCGATGGAGAGGGTCGCCTGCCCGTGGCGGGCCCAGTAGGCCGCCCACTGCATCCCCTCGAAGCGGTTGGAGCCGTAGCCGTGGCCGGCGATGATCACGTCGGCCGGCTGGCCCTCACCGCGGGCGCTGACCTCCTTCCGGGGCACGGCGAGGGTGAAGTAGACGCGCTCGGGCCGGGTCTCGACGGGCACGCTGTCCAGATCCTCGGGCCAGGCCTGGTCGTTGAGGTTCGCCCAGTCCCGATCCGGGATGTAGTCCTCGTCGGCGCGCAGGCCGTCGGGATCGTAGGCGGCATCGTCGCAGCCTCCCCCGAGGAAGGGCTCGCCGCCGCCCCGGGCGTAGAGCTGGGGCGAGCAGAAGGAGCCGATCACGAAGTAGTCGATGTAGCCGATGCCCTCGATCATCTGCTGGTAGCGCACGCTGTCCTCGCGCATGCCGATGACGCCGGGGCCGAGCACCCGCATGATCTCGGCCCACTGCTCACCGTGGACGATGTGGGGCTTCTCCATGTCGGGGAAGTGGTCCCAGTCGCGCAGCTCGAGGAGGGAGTCGATCTTCGCGGGGAAGCGCTCACCGATGTGGGCCTGCAGCCCGTGACCGTAGAGGCCGTCCCGCACCGCCTTCCAGCCCGCCTCGACGGTCTGGGTGGTGAAGGTGAAGGCGTAGGCCACGTCCTCCAGCGCGATGCCGAGATCGACCGGCGCGCCCCGGAAGGTGTGGGCCTCCGCGAGGGCCTCGGCCAGGGGCTCGAGGGCCGCGGTCTGGGCCAGGTGGTGGATCCACTCGTAGGGGGAGCCCACGGGCTGACCGTCGGCGTCCAGGAGCCGCCGGGTGACCACCACCGCGTAGGTGGTGCGCTCCTGCAGGGGCAGCATCGGGCGCACGATCAGGGTGTCGGTCTGCTTCTCGTAGAAGCTCATCAGGGCGTCGGCCCGGGCCGCCAGATCCGTGGGATCGGGGTCGGCGCCGGGGAGGTAGTTGGGCTCGTCGAGGAGTCCGTCCCCGTCGGTGTCCTCCCCCGGATCGAGGACGCCGTTGCCGTTCAGGTCCTCGTCCACCTCCTCGAAGCCCAGGGAGAGGGTGTAGGCGCGCGGATCGTTGGCCCAGTACTGGGTCTGGCGCTCGACGACCACCGGGTAGTTGCCGTTGCCCAGATCGAGGTGGTGCACCTGGCCGAAGGCGGCCGAGTCGGGATCGACGTCGATCAGGTAGATCACGTCGTCCTCGAGGTCGTAGTGCACGTCGCGGTGCCGCTCGACGATGGTGCGCACGTCCAGGGGCCCGGTGAAGGGGATCGAGATCGGCTGGAAGACCCCCCAGCCGTCGAGGGCGTCGACCTTCTGCCGCACCCGGATCTCCATCGCGGTGGGCGCCACCTGCGAGGCGTTCACCCGCAGACCGGTGGCCGAGGACAGATCGGCCCGGGTGGCGATGTCGTTGGGCAGGGGGATCTCCGGCAGGGGCCGGTGCTGGAAGTCCATCTTCACCGTCGTCGCCGCGGGCCGGGCCAGGGCGATGCCCTCGGGGGCCGGAGAGCAGGCGGTGAGGGTGGAGGCGAGGAGGGCGACCGGAAGCAGATAGGCGAGCTTGCGCATGGTGTGCTCCTCCTAGAGACCGAGGGTGAGAGTGAGGCGGCCGCCGAAGAGAGGATCGCCGCCGATCCCCCCCGGACCCTGCAGCGCGGCGCCCGGCAGGAGCATCGCCCCCTCCAGGCCCATCGCCAGCAGGATCCCCTTCCACTCCCGCTGATAGCGGGCGCCGAGATCGAGCTCGAGCCCGAGGAAGGTCCCCCCCTCACCGTCGAGGGCGTTGCGGTTCACGCCGCCGGCCATCCGCGTGTTGTAGGGATCGACGAGGGGCACCGCCGCGAAGGCCAGGAGCGGCCCGCCGTAGAACTCGAGGGGCAGCGAGGAGAGGCGGTAGTAGGCGCGAGGGAAGAAGGAGACGGTGTCGGTCACCGCGCCCCGGGTGGGGAGCCGCTCGATGTCCGGCGCGGGCTGGCCCACCAGCTCGAGGTTCGAGGCGGTGGCCACCGAGCGGCCGGTCTGCGCCGCGAGGACCCAGGGGAAGAGGAGCAGCCCCTGGTCGAAGTTGCGGTCGGCCTTGAAGGCGTTCTGGCTGGCGTCGTCGAGGTTCTGATCGCCGCTGGCGTAGACCAGGTCGGCGACCACACCCCAGCCGTGGCCCTCGAAGGTCCCCCGGAGGACGCCGCCCCCCTGCAGCACCCGGTGCCGCTGGAAGTCCACGCTCGGCGCCAGGGTCGTGTTGCCGGCGACCAGGGCCAGCTCGGTGGCCAGGGTGAGGCGATAGTCCCCCTCCATCTCGACCGTGGCGCGCGCGGTGAGATCGACCACGATCACCTCGAGCCCGCCGCCGCTCTCGGCCTCCAGGTTCCGGTAGACGAGGTAGAGCCCGAAGGTGGGGGCGACCGGCGAGCCCCAGGTGGCGGCCATCACGCCCTGCCAGGCCACGTCACCCGGGAGGGTGGTGTCGTCCTGGTGGACCAGGTCGCCGGCGAGGGTGAAGGCCAGCTCCTCGGAGAGCGCCCGGGTGATCATCGCCCGCCAGACCGCGTCCCCGCCCCTCGGATCGGTGAAGGCCGCCGAGCTGGGGGTCCAGCCGTGATCGCCGTCGTTGGCCAGGAGGCCGAGGCCCCAGTGGCTGGTCATCAGGCCCGCGGCGGCCCGCCAGCCCCGCCCCTGGGCGGCGACGTGCGCCTTGCGGGGGAGGAGATCGAAGCCCTCGCTCCGGGGCAGGCCCTCGCCGGAGAGCTCGGGAGAGCCGAGGACCTCACCCGAGACGTCGGCCTCGGCGATGAGCGAGAAGGTCGCCACCGGACCCTCGTGGACCAGCGAGAGGGAGAGGCGGAGGCGGGGATCGAGGCCCGCGCCGCCCTCCAGGTTCGAGCCCGCGGCGTCGGTGGGCACCGCGCCGATCAGCTCGCCGCGGCCGTCGATCCGGCCCCGCAGCGCGAAGCGCCCCCGGTTGCGGAAGCGGGACCAGCGCCGGCCGGGCTCGGCCGATCCGGGCACCCCCTCGTCGTCGTCCGCCCCCTCGAGGGCCTCGGGCGCGGCGGCCTCGGCGGCGGCCTCCGGGGCGGTGGGGTCGTCCGCGATCGCGGCCGCGGGGGCCGAGAGCAGGACGAGGGTCAGGACGAAGAGAGCGGAGTTCGACGGACGGACGTTCACGAGACGGGCCTCCCCCGGATCGGTCGTTTCAGGGCGGGGAAACCCTATACCGCCTGGAACCCCTTTCGATACCCCGAACCGATTCAGGCGGGGGACTCCGGTGCACCCCTAGAAGCGGATGCCCAGGCGCAGGAGGTTCACATCGAGGAGGAGGGTCGGCCGGGAGCGCCGCAGGTCCCGCTCACCGAGGGCGAGGTTGCCTCCGAAGAGCGGCCCGCCGCCCGGGCAGCGCTCGCACCAGCCCACTCCGAGGCCGGCGGCGAGGCCCAGGTAGAGCCAGCGCGTCTGGAAGAGGTAGCCCACGGTGGCCACCGCGCCCAGCTCCCAGTCGGTGCCCGGGAGGTCCTCCACGATCTGCGAGCCGCAACCGAAGAGGCCGGTGGCCCCCTCCCCGGTCTGGAACCAGCGGTACTGCAGGCGGGGCTCGAGGAAGAAGCCGGAGTCCCGGTGGTGCCCCAGGGGGATCGAGAAACCCCCGGAGATCCAGGCCCCCTCGGAGCGGGTGCTGCAGCCGTACCAGTTGCCGCGGGTGTAGGTGCCGCGGACGACCAGCTGCCAGTCGGCGAGCTCGAAGAGGGAGCCGCCGGAGACGGTCAGCACCTCATCGGCGGCCATGACCGCGGTGGGCAGCGGGTGCAGCCAGAAGCCGCAGGGGCGCGACACCGGTGGCGGGGACGCGCTGGCGTGGCCCGCGAGGGTGACGATCAGGGGAAGCAGGAGCGCCGCGGAGGTCATGTTCTCCTCCCTTCCTTTTCGGTGCCTCCAACCTAGCTCCAGCCCTCCGGCCCGACAGGCGGCGCGCCTCGGGGGACCTGCGCCAGCGTGCTAGGGTCCTTCGGGTCATGCTCACCTCGATCCCGCACCGCGCCGCCCGCCACCTCTTGCCCCTCCTCCTCGCTCCCCTCCTCGCGGGCTGCCCCGGGAAGGCCGATGAGCCCGATCCCCGGATCGCCGCCCAGTGGGCGGCGCCGGCGCGCTGCGGGCAGCCGGCCTACGCCTGGCGGGAGGACCTCCCCCTCGGCGAGGTCCTGGAGCACCACCCCGGTGACCCCATGGGTCTCTTCGAGGAGCTCACCGCCGAGGCCCTCCAGAAGCTGATGGCCGACAGCGGACGGGATCTGGGGGTCGCGCCGGTGCACGACGTGGCCTCCTTCCGCCTGCGCTACCGGACGCAGGACCGGGGGGAGAGCACCGACGCCACCGCGATCCTGGCCCTGCCCCTCCTCTCCCGGGGCGAGCGCGCCACCTACCCCCTGATGGTCTACTTCCACGGCACCTCCGGCCTGAACGACGCCTGCGCGCCCTCGGCCGGGCTGGGGGACTACCTCGCCTCGATGGCCCTCGCCTCGACCGGCTTCGTGGTCGTCGCCCCGGACTACCTGGGCCTGCGCAGCCTGGGCGAGCCCTCGCCCGAGCTGCACGCCTACGTCACCGGAGAGCCCACGGCGATCACCAGCCTCGACTCGGTCCGGGCGGCCCGGGCCCTCCTGCCCCGGCTGGGGCTCGGGGTCGAGGCCAGCGAGCAGGTCGCCTTCTTCGGCGGGTCGCAGGGCGGGCACGCGGCCCTCTTCGCCGCCCGCTTCGCGCCCTACTACGCCCCCGACGCGGCGCCGGCGGTGGTGGTCGCCTCGGTGGCCCCCGCCGACGTCGTGGGCGAGGTGGTGCGCTCCACCGAGGAGCGCCTCTCGGCGACCTCGAACACCGCCGCCGTGCTGGCCGCGTGGGCGGACTGGTACGGGCTGGATCTCGCCGGGGTCCTCCTGCCACCCCACGACCGGGACGTGCCCGACTGGCTCCTCGCCAACTGCGGGATCGGGGGGCTCCCCGGGGGCGCCCCCCCGGCCGAGATCTTCACGCCCGCCTTCCTGGAGGCGGCCTCGGCGGGGTTCGCGGGAGAGGACGCCTGGAGCTGCGCGGTCAGGGAGAACAGCCTGCCGCACCTCTCCCTGGAGGCCCTGGAGGCCTTCCCCACCCTCTTCGTGCAGTCGGAGTCCGACGAGCTGGTCCACGTGCCGGCCGAGCGGGCAGCCTTCGACGCCCTCTGCGAGCAGGGGATGACCCTGGAGTACCTCGAGTGCGCCGGCGCGACCCACACCCAGGGCGCCCTGGACTCGGTGCCCCTCCAGCTCGAGTTCGTCCGGGCGCGCCTCGCCGGTGAGCCCTGGCCCGCCGAGCGGATCTGCCAGCGGAGCCCGGCGGTCGACTGCGGCTGACCCGGCGCCCTCCCCCCCACAGCCCCGGCCGGGTACACTCCCGGGCAGATTCGCCAACGACAAGGGGGACGTCCATGTCCGAGTTCGCCGAGAAGCTCAAGAGCTACCTGCCGGGGGGCGGCACCGGCCGACGGGGCCGGAGCGCCGGTCTGCTGGTGCTCATCGCGATCACCACCGTGCTCTTCTACCGGGCCTGCACCCAGTACGTGCCGCCCCACCAGTTCGCGGTGAAGGAGTCGAAGTACTTCGGCGGCATCCAGGAGGGCGTCTACGAGGGCGGCCAGCTCTACTTCCAGGGCTTCGGCGTGACCTACCACCGCTTCCCCAAGACCTGGCAGGTCCTCGACTTCAACAACAACGAGTACGAGAAGATGCTGGAGGACGAGCTCGAGGGCTACAACAACGAGGGCGCTCTGGTGATCCCCTCCTCCGAGGGCTTCCGGAACTCCTTCGAGATGACGGTCATCTACCGGATCAAGGATCCGAGCATCGTCATCGACAAGGAGCGCGGCGTGGGCATGGGGCGCCTCTACGAGAAGCACGTGCGCACCAAGACGGCGCCGGCCCTCAAGGAGGCCTTCGGCCGCCTGCAGGCGCAGGAGCTCTACGACGTGGACAAGCGCCACCCGCCCACGATCGAGGCGAAGAAGCTGCTGAACCACGAGCTCAACCCGGTGGGCATCGAGGTCGGCGAGGTGCTGGTACGCCGCTTCCGCTACATCCCCTCCTACGAGGAGAAGATCTCGGCCAAGGTGCTGCAGCGCAAGCTGCAGATCGCCAACGAGGAGCAGGCCAAGGCCGCCACCGAGGCCGCCCTGGTCCGCAAGATCAACGCCGAGGGACAGGCCAAGGTGACCATCGAGGTGCAGCGCGCCGACAAGGAGCGCCGGATCATCCTCTCGGAGGCCGAGCTCTATCAGCGGCAGAAGGACGCCGAGGGCCGCCTCCTGGTCGAGCAGGCCGAGGCCGCGGGCCAGGAGATGGTGAACAAGGCCTACGAGGGCGCGGGCTCGAACCGCATCGTCGGCATCGAGATGGCCAAGAAGGCGTCGGCCATCAAGAAGGTCTACATGACCGCCTGCGAAGACGGCGGCATCAACCCCATGGACCTCGGCAGCATGGTCCAGAAGATCGCGCAGTGAGGAGGACGCACATGAACACTCGCAAGCTCGTTCTCTTCTCCACCTTCCTCACCCTGCTCGGAAGCGCCGGCTGCGTGCCGCGCTCCACCGACGCCAACGAGGTCGGCGTTCGCTTCTGCAAGATCTTCTGCGGCGAGGAGCGCGCGGAGATCATCGAGCCGGGCCGGACCATCTTCATGGTCCCGGTGATCAACGACTGGTACACGCTCGACATCTCGATGCAGGACTTCTACATGACCCGCGACCCGGAGAGCGGGGATCGCCGGCGGCGAGACGACCTGCTCTTCAAGACCCGCGAGGGCAACAACATCTCCCAGGACGTGGTGATGACCTGGAAGCTCGACTTCCGGCAGGCCGAGCGGATCATCGAGGAGGTCGGCCCTGACATCGAGCACATCAAGGAGAAGTACGTCCGGCCCATCGCCCGAAGCGTCATCCGGGACCACTTCTCGAAGCTCAACTCGGACGAGTACTACGAGGGCCAGCGGCGCTTCGAGGAGGCCAAGAACGCCACCATCGCCCTGCGCGAGAACTTCGCCCCGTACGGCATCATCATCGACCAGGTGAACCCCCGCGCCTACCAGTTCGAGGACCCGAACTACCAGGAGGCGATCAACGCCGCGAAGGAGGCGGGGCAGGACCTCGAGAAGTACCTCCTCGAGAAGGACTCGCAGGTCGAGTTCTGGAAGAAGGAGCTCGAGAAGCAGATCGGCGCCTCGAACCAGACCATCGCCGAGGCCGGCGGCGCCTCCGGCTCGATCCGCCACGCGGCGGACGCCGCCCTCGAGGAGCGGAAGAACGAGGCCAACGCCATCCTCGCGGAGAAGGAGGCCGAGGCGAAGGCCATCCGGAAGCTCAACGAGGCGATGATGAGCCGGGGCGGTGAGACCGCGGTGAAGATGGAGTACGCCCGGCACTTCAACCCGGACCAGATCACCGTGCTGCCCTGCGCCCAGGGCTCGGGCGGGGTCACGGTGCAGCGCCTGGACATCAACGATCTCATCGCCGCCGAGACGGCGAAGGCGGCCACCCGATGACGCCCAGGCTCACCCTCGCAAGCGGCGCGCTGATCCTGGCCCTCCTGGCCGGCGGCTGCGCCCACTACGTCGTGGTGGAGGACCCGCCGGCGGTGAACCTGCGGGAGTTCACGACGATCGGGGTGGTGCAGTTCGCCTGCGAGAAGGAGCCCCTGGCCCAGAACGTCACCCAGCGCTTCATCGCGACCATGCAGAACGCCCAGCCCGGGGTGCGCGTCCAGCGGCTGGGCCCCGCCGCCGACGTGCTCGCCACCGTCGGCGGGACGAGCTTCGACGCCGCCACCCTGCAGAAGATCGGCGCCCACTGGAAGGTGGACGCCATCATCGTCGGGGAGCTGAAGGTCTCGAAGCCCCGGCCGCAGGTCCGGGTGGGCGTGAACCTCGACTCGCTCTCCGCCGACATGAACGTGGACGGTGATCTGACCGCCTCCCTCCACCCCGCGGCCGACGGCTCCCTGCTCTGGACGAACGGAGCCCACGGGACCTGGACCCTCGGCGGCGCGGGCGTGGGCAACGGGCTGCGGGTCGGCGTCAGTGACCCCGTGCAGCGCTACCACCAGATGCTCGGCGAGCTGGTGGAGGTCACCACCCGGGAGTTCCGGACGACCTGGAGACGCCAGCGGGTCGACTGAGTCCCCGAGTCGGAGACGCCTTGATAGAGCGATTCTCGAGCGAACGCGGGTGGAGCCGGGCCACAGCGGCACGGGATCTGTCCCTCGTCCTCGGGAGCGCGGGCGCCGTCGCTACCGCCGCCATTGTCCAGCACCGGGTGGTGCTGGGGGTGGAGGTCGTCACCCCTCCCATGCTGATCGTCCCGGTGGTGGTCGGGCTCGTCTTCGGGCTGGTCCTGCGCCGGGTGGTCCGCTTCCGGGAGGAGGAGCGAGCCCTGCGCGAGGCCCTCGACACGATACACCGGGAGCTCGAGAGCCGCTTCGAGGCGCGCACCCGGCAGCTGCAGCAGAAGGAGGCCGAGCTGTTCCAGGCCCAGAAGATGGAGGCCATCGGGCAGCTGGCCGGAGGGGTCGCCCACGACTTCAACAACATCCTCACCAGCATCCTCGGCGGCGCGAGCCTGCTCGAGGAGCAGCTCCCCGAGGACCAGGCCGACGCCCGGGCCATCCTCGTGGACATCCAGGACGCCAGTGAGCGGGCCGCCCGCCTGACGAAGCAGCTCCTCACCCTGAGCCGCAAGCAGATCCTCGACCCCTCGGTCCTCCTCCTCGGAGACGTGGCCGAGGCCATGCTGCCGATGCTCCGGCGGATCCTCCCGGAGGACATCTCCATCCACCTCGACCTCGTGGACGAGTGCGCGCCGATCTGGGCGGACCGCTCCCAGGTGGAGCAGGTGATCCTCAACCTCTGCGTGAACGCCCGGGACGCCCTCCCCTCCGGCGGAGAGATCCGGCTCACGGTCGGCCTCGCCCTCCGGGAGGACTGGCCCGAGGCCCTCGAGCCGATCGACGAGGGCTACTGCCTCCTCACCGTCTCCGACGACGGCCTGGGGATGAGCGAGGAGACCCGGAGCCGGATCTTCGAGCCCTTCTTCACCACCAAGACCGACCGCAAGGGCTCGGGCCTGGGCCTCTCCCTGGTCCAGGGGATCGTCGAGAGGGCCGGAGGCCTGGTCACCGTCACGAGCCAGGCCGGGGAGGGCTGCACCTTCCGGGTCTTCCTGCCACGCACCACACGGGAGGCGGAGGCGGCCGCCCCGCCCCGCCCCCCTGCCGCGCCCCGCACGGACACCCTCACCGTCCTGCTGATCGAGGACAACGCGGCGGTGCGCGGGCTGGTCCACCGGGTCCTCGAGGTGAGGGGCTTCCGGCTGCTCGAGGCCACCGACGGCGAGGAGGGCATCGCCCTGGCCCGGGGGCACGAGGGGAAGATCGACCTCGTCCTGAGCGACGTGATCATGCCCGGCGTCCACGGGCCGGAGGCCGCGGAGGAGATCCTCGCCCTCCACCCCGAGGCCCGGGTCCTCTTCATGACCGGCTACCCGGGGGAGGAGATCGAGGGGCGGATGGGGCGGCCCCTCGCGCCCTCCACCCTGGCCAAGCCCTTCAGCGTCCAGGAGCTCCTGGCCGCCATCGAGGCGACCCTGGAAGGCAAGGGCTAGGCTCGCCCACGATGGCCCTCACCTCGACCCTGCTCCGCCTCACCCTCGAGCTCTCCGACGTCGACCGGGGGGCCTACGAGACCCTCGAGCTGCGGATCGCCCAGCACCCCAGCGAGGAGCCCGAGCGCGTCGTGCTGCGCCTCCTGGCCCGGGCGCTGCTCCACGAGGAGGGGCTCGCCTTCGGGCGCGGCCTCTCCACCACCGACGAGCCCGCCCTCTGGCTCCACGACCCCACCGGCGAGGTGACGCTCTGGGTCGAGGTCGGCAAGCCCTCGGCCGAGCGCCTGCACCGGGCCAGCAAGCACGCCCCGCGGGTGGCGGTGCTGACCGATCGCGACCGCGCGCTCCTGCGTGACACCTGGGGCGGAGTGGCGATCCACCGCGCCGAGGCCCTCGAGCTCCTCCTCGTCGCCCCGGACTTCGTCCAGCAGGTGGCCGGGCGGCTCGTCCGCTCCAACACCTGGACCTTGACCGTGGTGGAGGGCGTCCTCACCCTGATCGACGGCGACGAGGTGCTCACCGGCGCCCTCGAGCGCACGACCCTCGCCCGCCTGCTCGCCTAGCTAGGGCAGGAGCTCGTCCAGGGTGAAGGTCAGGGGCTGGGCGTAGTCCGAGCCCCGGGAGAGGAAGATCGACTGGACCCCGCTGCTCCCGGGGAGCACCGCCAGGGCGTCGGCGATCTGGGCCCGGAGGGACTCCCGGACCTGCTCCTCCGTGGCGATGCCCCACTCGACGAGGGTCTCCCCGACGTTCTTGCGGGTCTTCCGGCACTCGTCGACCACCTCGACGATGGCCTCCTTCTCGATCCCGAAGTGCTCGCTCAGGTGGCGGGTGAAGGCGTACTTGGAGGCGGAGCTGGTCGCCCAGGCGACCCGCCCCTCCTGGAGGTGGACGTGGACCTCCCACTCGGCCGCGGTCGCGATGAACTCCCCGTCGGCGCCCAGCTCGGCCCACTCCCGCAGGCGGGCCACGGGATCCTCGGAGGGCTCGGGCTCGACCCGGTTCTTCTGGCGCTCGGCCAGCGCCCGCTCGATGGCCTCCTGGAGGGGCTCGATGCCCTCGTCCTTGATGACGTAGTCGAAGGCCCCCTCCCGGAGCGCCTGGCGGACCATCTGCATCTCGGTGTTGGAGGAGAGCATGATCACCGGGCACTCGGGGGCCCGCTTGAGCACGTTGGCCAGCACGTCGGTGCCCGAGAGCTCGGGCATGTTGATGTCCGTGATCAGCACGTCGAAGCCCGGCGGCCGGTCGTGGAGCATATCGAAGAAGATCTCCAGGCCCCGGGCCCCGCTCTCGGCGCCCACGACCTCGTGGCCGAGATCCTCGAGGTCGCCGAGGACCATCTCCCGGGCGATCTCGGAGTCGTCGATGAGCAGGATGCGAGCCAAGCGGCCCTCCGGCAGGAAGTCGGATCAGGTGCTTCGAGGGGGAACATAGCACTGGCGGGCCGGTATTCCAGCGAGGCGGGCCTGGCCATCCGCCCCCGCCCCGGGTAACCGTGTCGCTCCGGATGGAAGCAAGGGGAGCGAGTGGGGGCGGGGAGCCCGCCGGGGGCCTCCCGGCCTGGCTGGCGCGGCGCTCGACGCCCGCGTTCTCGGCCTACGCGATCTTCGCGGCCTTCACCGCGTACTTCTGCATGTACGCCTTCCGGAAGCCCTTCTCGGTGGCCACCTTCGAGGGGGAGACCTTCGGCCCCCTCTCCCTGAAGATCGCCCTGGTCATCTCCCAGGTCGTCGGCTACGCCCTCTCCAAGTTCATCTCGATCAAGCTGGTCTCCGAGATCCCGGCCCGCCGCCGGGCCCTGGCCCTGATCGTCCTGATCGGCCTGGCCGAGGGCGCCCTCCTCCTCTTCGCCCTCCTGCCCCCGGGGGGAAAGATCGTCGCGATCTTCCTCAACGGCCTCCCGCTGGGCGCCGTCTGGGGTCTGGTCTTCGGCTTCCTCGAGGGGCGCCGCACCTCGGAGATCCTCGGCGCCGGGCTCTCGACCTCCTACATCGTCTCGAGCGGAGCGGTGAAGACGGTGGGGAAGTGGCTCCTCCAGGCCGGGGTCTCCGAGTCGGTGATGCCCGCGCTCACCGGCCTGCTCTTCGCGCCCCTCTTCCTGGGCGCGGTCTGGCTCCTGAAGCAGCTCCCCCCACCCGACGCGGCGGACATCGCCGCCCGGACGCGCCGGCAGCCGATGCGGGGGCCGGAGCGCTGGGCCTTCTTCCGGGCCCACTGGTTCGGCCTCACGGCGCTGACCGCCCTCTACCTCCTGCTGACCGCCTACCGGGACTTCCGGGACAACTTCGCCGCCGAGCTCTGGACGGCCCTGGGCTGGGGGGAGGCGCCCCTGATCTTCACGGCCAGCGAGCTCCCGGTGGCCCTGGCGGTGATGACCGGCCTGGCGCTGATCTACCGGATCCGGGACAACGCCCGGGCCTTCTTCACCGTCCACGGGATGATGGCCGCCGGGACGATCCTCCTGGGGCTCTCCACCCTGGCCTTCGATCTGGGCCTGATCGGGGGGGCGGCCTGGATGATCGTCCTGGGGGTGGGGCTCTACCTCGCCTACGTCCCCTACGGCTGCGTCCTCTTCGACCGCCTGATCGCGGCCACCGGCGCCGCCGGCACCGCCGTCTTCATGATCTACGTGACCGACGCCTTCGGCTACGTCGGCTCGATCGGGATCCTCCTGCTGAAGAACCTCACCGCCGCCGAGCTCTCCTGGATCTCCTTCTTCCGCTTCTTCTCCCACGCCACCGCCCTCGTCTGCACCCTGGCCTTCGCCGCCAGCGCCCTCTATTTCCGTCGCCAGGGCCTGGCGGGAGCCCCCCCCGGACGCTAGAGCCTTCGAGGGCCAGATGTGGTCTACACTGGCCGACCGATGGGGATTCACGCGTGATCGAGCACATCGACCGGGACAAGCGCATCGTCCTGATCACGGGCAAGGGCGGCGTCGGCAAGACGACGGTGGCGGCCTCCATCGTGCGCGCGCTGGCGGCCGGTCGCCGGGTGCTGGGCTGCGAGATCGGCGATCCCGAGGGCGGCCCCACCGCCCTCGGCCGCCTCTTCGGCAAGAGCGTGCTGACCCCGACGCCCGAGCCGGTCGCCGAGAACCTCTCCCTCTGCCACCTCTGGGCGCCCCTGGGGCACGAGCTCTTCCTGCGCTCGATCCTCCCCTCGAAGCGCCTGATCCGGGCGACCCTGCGCTCCAAGGCGCTGCGGCGCTTCCTCATCGCGGCCCCCTCCTTCCACGAGATGGGCATCTACTACCACCTGCTGACCCTCCTCGAAGCCCGCCGGCCCGACGGCAAGCCGGTCCACGACACCATCGTGATCGACATGCCGGCCACCGGCCACGCCCTCGCGCTGACCGGGCTGGTGGACATGCTGCTGCGGATCATCCCCAAGGGGCCGGTGAACAAGGCCCTGCGGCGGGGCGAGGAGATCATCCGCGATCCCTGGCTCTCCACCACCCTGGTGGTGGCGCTGCCCGAGCGGCTGCCCGTCAGCGAGTCCATCGAGCTGGTCCACGGCCTGCGCGCCACCCGCACCCCGGTGGGCGGCGTGGTGCTCAACCGGATGCCGGAGGACCCCCTCACGCCCGAGGAGCGGGCGGCGATCACCCCGATCCTCCAGAACGGCCTGGCCCGCCCGATGCTGGGCACCCGCCGCCTCCTCCAGATCGAGGAGAGCCAGGCGGCGACGAGCCGGCTGGCAGAGGAGACCAACCTGCCCAGCACCGAGCTCCCGGAGCTCAAGGGCACCGCCTCCGAGATCCTCGAGGGGCTCACCACGCTCTGGCTGGCCCGCGGGGTGATCGCGTGACCACGATCGCCGAGCTGATCCAGGAGAAGAAGGTGGTCGTCTGCTGCGGTGCCGGCGGGGTGGGCAAGACCACCGTCTCGGCCTCGCTCGCCCTGGCGGCCGCCCGTCAGGGGCGCCGGGTCCTGGTCGTGACCATCGACCCCTCCAAGCGGCTGGCCGAGACCCTCGGGGTGAGCCGCAACCCCCCCGAGCCGGTGCCGGTCTCCCCCGAGGCCCTGCGCGAGGCCGGGGTGGAGCCCCCGGGCCAGATGCACGCCTGGATGCTCGACCCCAGCCTGGTCACCGAGCGGGTGGTCCGGCGCTTCGCCCCGGACGACGCGACCGCCGAGGAGCTGCTGCGCAACCGGATGTACCGGAACATCAGCGGCATCGTCGCCGGGATGCAGGAGTACACCGCCGTCGAGGCCCTCTACGGCTTCGTGAAGGACGACCGCTTCGACCTGATCATCCTCGACACCCCGCCCTCCCGGAACGCCCTCCACTTCCTCGAGGCGCCGGTGCGCGCCCTGGGCTTCCTCGACGGCCGGATCTTCACCGTCTTCCTCCCGGGAGAGAAGAACCTCCTCCGCCGGGCCGCCGCCCGCCTGGCCGAGACGGTCCTCGACGCCGCCTTCGGCAAGGAGACCCGCGACGAGCTGCAGATCTTCCTCCAGGGCATCTCGGTGGTGCTCTCCCAGGTGAAGGGCGACGTGAAGGAGATGCAGTCCTTCTTCCGCACGGACGCCGTCTCCTTCCTCCTGGTGACCTCCCCCGCCCCCGAGGCGATCGCGGAGGCGCACTACTTCGAGGACAAGGTCTCGCGGGACCTCGACATGCGGGTGGGTGGCTACGTGCTCAACGGCTCCCTCGCCCACCTCTCCGGGCACGACTTCCCGGCCGCCGAGCTCCTCCCCGAGGGCGCCCCCGAGGCGGCCCACCGGGCCATCGAGAAGCTCAAGACCCTGGCCCGGGAGGACGCCGAGGCCGCCAAGGCCCACGAGGCCCTCCTGGCCGATCTGGCCTCCCGGGCCCGGGGGGGCATCGCCCGCGCCCTGCCCAGGCTCCCCGAGGCGGTCTCCGATCTGGGGGCCGTCACCCTCCTCGCCGATGCGCTGGTGATCTGAGGGGCGATCCGGCCTACCCTGGGGGAGAAGGGGTTCGCCGGGTGGACGAAGAGAGAACCAAGGAGCTGTCGCACCTTCGCGCGGAGGTCGGACGGCTGGAGCGCGCGCTGGCCGCGGTCCAGAGCCGGCCCGACTCCCTCGCGCTCGCCCAGCAGCTCGACGCCCTGGTCCGCCTCAACACCGAGGCGCCCTACCGGGGCCCGAGCCTGGCCGAGGCGGCCCGGGCCACCCTCGAGCTGGCCGCCACGACCCTGAGCGTCGACCGGGCGAGCTTCTGGCTCCTCGAGAACGGGCGCGATGTGCTCCGCTGCGTGGACCTCTTCGAGCAGGCCAGAGGCCTCCACTCCGCCGGCTCGGAGCTGCGGGCCCGGGACTTCCCCGCCTACTTCTCGGCGGTGCTCTCCGAGCGGGCGGTGGCCGCCCACGACGCCGAGACCGATCCTCGCACCTCCGAGTTCACCGAGGGCTACCTCCGACCGCTCGGGATCCGGTCCATGCTGGACGCCGCGATCCGGCAGCAGGGGGAGACCCTGGGCGTGATCTGCCTGGAGCAGACCGGCACGGCCCGCACGTGGAACCTGGACGAGGTGAGCTTCGCCGGCCAGATCGCCGACCACCTCTCGCGGGTCGTGGTCGAAGCAGAGCGACAGCGGGCGGTGGAGGAGCGGCTCGAGAGCGAGAAGAACTACCGCGAGATCTTCGACGCGACCAGCGACGCCCTCTTCCTCCACGACGACACGGGGCGCATCGTCGACGTGAACGAGCGCGTGTGCGCGATGTTCGGCTGCGATCGCGAGACCGCGCTCTCCCTGGACATCGAGGGCCTGAGCGAGGGCAACCCGCCCTACTCCGTGGCGGACGCGGTCGAGCGGGTGAAGGCGGCCCTGGTGGAGGGACCCCAGACCTTCGAGTGGCGGAGCCGGAGGGCTGACGGAACGCTCTTCTGGTCCGAGGTCTCCCTGAAGGCCAGCCTCATCGGCGGGGAGCGGCGGGTGATCGCCTCGGTGCGCGACATCAGCGCCCGCAAGGAGGCGCAGGCGGCCCGGCGCTCGCTCGAGGCCCAGCTGCAGCAGGCCACCAAGATGGAGGCGGTGGGCCGCCTCGCCGGCGGGATCGCCCACGACTTCAACAACCTCCTCACGGCCATCGGCTTCAGCATCGAGCTGGCCCGGATGGAGGCCGCCCGCGGCAACCCCATCGAACCACCCCTGGAGGAGGCGCTGAAGTCCACTCAGCGCGCGGCCGAGCTCACCCGGCAGCTCCTCGCCTTCTCCCGGCAGCAGGTCGTCGAACCCCGGGTGATCGAGCTGAACGCGCTGGTCCGTGACGTGGACAAGATGCTCGCCCGGTTGATCGGCGAGAACATCACCCTCTCCCTCACCCTGGCGGAGGGGGCCGGCAACGTGAAGGCCGATCCGGCCCAGCTCGAGCAGGTGCTGGTGAACCTCGCGGTGAACGCCCGGGACGCCATGCCCTCGGGCGGGAGGCTCGAGCTCCACACCGACCGGGTCACTCTCTCTCCCGCTCAGCGCGACCTCCACCCCGACCTGGCGCCCGGCCCCTTCCTGCGCCTGCGAGTGTCGGATACCGGCCACGGCATGAGCGAGGAGGTCCAGGCGCACATCTTCGAGCCCTTCTTCACCACCAAGCCCACCGGCGAGGGGACGGGCCTGGGCCTCTCGATGATCTTCGGCACGGTGCAGCAGGCCGGCGGCTTCATCGAGGTGAGCTCGGAGGTCGGCGTGGGGACGACCTTCGCGCTCTACTTCCCTCGCCTGGAGACGGCCGCGGGGGCGACCCGCGCCGCCACGAAGACCGGCACGATGCCCGGCGGCGACGAGACCATCCTCCTGCTGGAGGACGAGGAGCGCCTCGGAAAGATGGCGTGCACCCTCCTCGAGCGTCTGGGGTACACGATCCTGCACGCCGAGACGGGGGCCGGCGCCCTCGCGCTCATGGATCAGCGCGGGTCGGGCGTCGACCTCCTGCTCACCGACGTGGTGCTGCCCGACACCAACGGTCGGCAGGTGGCCGAGACGCTGACGGCGAGAGATCCGGCGATGAAGGTGATCTTCGTCTCGGGCTACACCGAGGACGTCGTCCTGCGGCACGGGGTCAGCGAGGAGCGCTTCCGCTTCCTCGCCAAGCCCTACTCGATGCGCACCCTGGCGGCCAAGGTGCGCGAGGTCCTCGACGAGGACTGATCCCCTAGCGGATCTGGAAGAGCTCGACGTCGAAGACGAGCATCCCGCCCGGCCGGCCGCCGCCCGGGTTCTCACCGTAGGCGAGGCCGGCGGGGATCCAGAAGCGGAACTTGTCGCCGACCTTCATCAGCTGCACGCCCTCGGTCCAGCCGGCGATCACGCCGTTGAGGGGGAAGCTGATGGTCTGGCCGCGGGCGACGGAGCTGTCGAACATCTGACCGTCGGTGGTCCAGCCGGTGTAGTGCACCTCGACGTTGCTGGTCGCGGTGGGGTGCCGGTCGCCGCTGCCCTGCTGGAGGACCTTGTAGGCGAGCCCGCTGGCGGTGGTGGTGGCGTCGGCCGGCGGGGCGGCGACGTCGGCGGGGGCCGGGATGGCGCTGGACATGGTGGTGCTTCCTTTCTCGGGAGCCTGGTTGGGGGTGGCGCACGAGGCAAAGAGGACGGCCCCGAGCAGGAGGACGAAGTGCTGCACGTGTCGCATGCCCTGGGTGTCTAGATCAGAAACTGCCGCGCAGGTAGCCCTTCAACCGCGGGCCGAAGGGGTGGCCCCCGAAGTTGGCGCCATCGGCGAGGTACTCGCCGGAGGTCTCCCGCATCTCGAGGCCCAGCACCGGGGTCAGCCCCACGAGGCCGGCCTCCCACTCGGTGCCGCCCAGCGGGAAGGCCCAGCCGGCCCGCCCGGAGAGCAGGGTGTTGGCCCCCAGCTCAGGGTGTAGGCCGGGCCCCGGATGACCTCGATCCGCTCGATGGTGTCGACGTCGAGGGGCAGGCCGAGCAGGAGCGGCAGCTGGAAGAGGGGATCGAGGACGTCCCGCCCGTCGACGAGCACCAGCACGTTCGAGCCGGCGATGTTCGAGCCGGAGCGGGTGCCGGTCGCCGCGATGGCGATGGTGTTGAGGAGCACGTCCATCCCCGGCACGACCCGCAGGACGTCGGCGATGTTGTCGAAGGGCGAGGCGAGGAGATCCTCTCGCGTCAGGACCGTGATCGCCGAGGGCGAGTCGTCGATCCGCTGGGCGCGGCGGGAGGCCGTGACGACCACGTCCTCCTGCACCAGCAGGGCGAACTCGTCGGCGATGTCGATGTCGTCGAAGTCGAACTCGGCCTCCAGCGCCGCCTCGTCGAGCCCGGGGAGCTCGGCCTCCTGGGCGCGCGCCGGCGCCGTCAGGCAGACCAGCGCCGCCAGCAGCACACCCCCCCTTCGAGTGTCCACGCTCACCTTCATCCTCCGACCCGGGCGCATCCTAGACCAGAGATCATGATTCCCGAACAGCCCCGGCGATGAAGAAGGCGCACGCCTTATCTCGGGGGGGGACCCGGGTGTAGAGTGCCCCCATGCGAAACCAGACGTGGTTGGGGACGGGCGCGCTTCTCGGCTTCCTCTCGCTCCTGCTGGCTCCGACGCTGGCCTCGGCCCAGGCCGCCGATCCGGCGGCGCCGGTCGAGGCCACGGCGCCCACGCCGCCTCCGCCCCCGCCTCCCGTCGAGGCGGCCGCGGCCGACGAGGAGGAGAAGGAGTCCGAGGCGAGCGAGGCGGATCCCACCGCGCCGGTCACCGCCGAGCCCGCGCCGCTGGCGGCGGAGACCCTGGAGGCGGCGGCGCCCGTCGCGCAGCCCGAGCTGCTCGCGCCGCCGGTGCAGCTCCCCCCCGCGGACGCCCAGCCCCTGGCCCCCGAGGCCCGCCGCTACCTGGACGAGATCCGCCCCTTCTTCGACGGCGCCAGCCTGGCGCAGAAGCAGGAGGTCCTCGAGCGCTTCGCCGGCGCCACCGATCCCGCCGTGGCCTCGGCCCTCGGCTATATCGCCGAGAACGACAACACCGCCTCGATCTCGGCGACCGCCACCCGCCTGCTGGGCACCCTCGATCACCCCGAGGCCTTCACCACCCTGGGGCGCCTGGCGCGGCTCTCGGAGCGGCACGAGGTCTGGCGGGCGGCCGTCGACGCGCTCGGAGAGCGGGGCAACCAGTCCGCCGGTGAGATCCTCTTCGAGCTGGCCGCCGACGAGGACCTGAAGCGCGCGAAGCGCCGGATGGCGATCGCGGTCCTGGAGGAGCACTACCCCGAGCTCGCCGCCCAGCGGGGCACCCCGCGGGTCGCCGGCTCGCGGCTGGTGCCCGCCCTCGGCGGCGCCTTCTTCGGCGGCTACACCCTCTACACGGTCGGGCAGTTCGCCCTCTCCGACGCCGGCCCGGTCATCGGCGCCCTCGGCGGCGGCGCCATCGGCCTGACCACCGGCTTCCTCCTGGGCGGCGCCCTCACCACCGACCGCTCCCTCCTCTACTCCTCGACCATGGGCTGGGGCGTGGGGCTGGGGCAGGTCTTCGTCGCCGCCTCCTCGCGCTTCCCGGACAAGCGCTACCAGCTCGCCATGGGGGTGGTCGGCGAGCTCATCGGCGGCGGCGCCGCCTACCTGATGGGAGACGCCCTCGACTACTCGGCGGGCCAGCTGATCTTCATCAACGTCAACGGCCTGGCGGGCGCCATGCTCGGGACGGGCCTCGGCTGGATCAACGACAGCCGCGAGTGGCGGGTGACGCCGGCCCTGACCCTCCTGGGCTCCCTGGCGGGGCTGGGGATCTCGGGCTTCGCCGCCAAGCACACCTCCCTGGACGCGGCGGACATCATGCTCTCGAGCTGGGCCGCCGCCGAGGGCGGCTGGGTCGGCGCCTGGATCCCCGAGTTCGCCCCCGACGCCGATCGCTGGGGCACCTTCTGGGTCGGCTCGACCCTCGGCCTCTTCGCCGGCGAGGCGATCGCCCACTTCGTCACCCTCGAGCCCAGCGACGTGGGCCAGATGGCCATGCTCTCGGTCTACGGCAAGAGCCTGGGCGCCGGCCTCGCCCTGATGGGCCAGGGCAGCGTCGAGGCCGTCACCGCCACCCAGCTGGCCGTGGGCGCCCTGGGCCTGGGCGCCGGCGCGCTGCTCAAGGGGCAGCTGCACTACACGGCCGGTGACGCCACCGCCATCCCGGTGGCCACGGGCCTGGGCCTCTGGCACGGCCTGGCCCTCGGCGGCTACCTCTTCGACCGGGACACCATCGAGGGCGATCAGTTCGCCGGCCTCGCCCTCACCGTGCCCTCGCTCTTCGGCCTCGGCGCGGTGGCCGCCACCCAGTACTCGGACCCCACCCCCTGGGAGGTGGCGATGGGCAGCATGGGCGCGGTCTGGGGCGCCTGGTTCGTCGCCTGGACCGCGGCCCTGGGCTCCTGGGACTTCGACGCCGCCCTCCTGGGCACCCTCGCCGGCTCCGATGTGGGCCTGCTGGTGACCGCCCTGCTGGTCTCGCCCCTGGTGGGCCTCGACCCGATGATCCTCGCCGGCAGCAGCGTCGGCGGAGTCGTGCTCACGGGCCTGGTCACCCTGGTGGCGGCGATGCTCACCGAGGATCCCAACGCCCTCATCGCCACCAACCTCGTGGCCAGCGGCGTCGGCCTGCTGGGCGGCGCGGTGATCACCTGGACCCTCGTCGACGGCGGCAAGGGCGGCGGCGACGGCGTGAGCGTGGCCTCGACCAAGGGCCAGGGCCTCGAGCTGCCGGCCTTCGTCCTCTCCTTCCAGCCGGCGATCAACAGCCGGGGCGAGGTGGACGGCGCCATGGTGGCGGTCACCTTCTGATCGCGTAGCCCGCGACGCAGCCCCCCTGACAGCGCTGCCCCGATCGAGGGGCGGCACCCCGAGGATCGGCCCACAGGAGCCGGTTCTCGACCTGGCCCGCGCCTTGCTCCATGCTCGGAGCATGAAGCGCCTCACCCTCCCCGCGGCCCTCGCCCTCCCCCTCCTCGCCCTCTCCCTGGCCTGCGGGATGGCCCCCGGCATCGACGATCCCGACGGCGGCGGCGGCAGCGACGGGGGCTCGAGCGGCGGGAACCCCGCCCCGCAGGCGCTGATCGCCGAGGCCCGGGCCACCGCCGACGCCGCGATGGAGGGCGCCGAGGCCGCCCGCACGGTGCTCGAGGTGCTCGGCCTCCTGCCGGTCTACGAGTGCGGCGAGCCCCGCCAGACCTTCGTCGGCCGCGTCGCCCCCGAGTTCGACGCCGAGGTCGCCTGCGCCACCGTGAGCCACGGCCCGGTGAGCGCCGACGCCGACGAGATCGTCATCGACTTCGGCACCGGCTGCACGCTGGAGGGGCACGAGCTCGCCGGGACGCTGGTCTTCACCTACAGCGGCGGTGAGAGCCGCATGGACCTCGCCCTCGACGTCTCGACCCTCACGGTGGACGGCGTGGGCCTCTCGGCCACGGGGGGCTACGGCACCTGCAGCGACGAGACCCGCTACTGGGCCCAGGTCAGCGGCCCGGTGCCCGGCCAGAGCGGCCGCAGCTTCACCCTCGACGCCACCGTCGCCTCCCGCAGCGGTCCGCCGGTCATCGGAGGCACCACCCTCCTCATCGACGGCACCGGCACCCTCGAGGGACCCGCGGGCACCGACAGCCTCACCGCCACCACCCTCGAGTACGAGCTGGGCGATCGCTTCCCCAAGTCGGGGACCCTCCTCGTGCAGACCGCCACCGGGCACACGGTGCGGGTCACCTTCACCCCGCTGCTCTGGAGCATCGGCGAGGCCGAGATCGTCATCGACGACCACGACCCCGTGACCATCCCGGTGCCGCGCTGATCAGTAGGCGCGGATGGGGATGTCGGTGAGGTTCAGCCCGAAGGTGTAGCAGCCGTTGGTGTCGCAGCACTCTCCGTCGCCGTCGGCGCGCACCAGGTAGTCGCCCGGGGTGAAGACGTGGATCGGGTAGTCTCCGGTCGATGTGTCGCCGTCACCGAAGTCCCAGGTGACGCCCCAGTAGTTGCAGCCGTTGGCGGTGTAGGCCTGCTGCAGCTCGGTGGAGTCGAAGTATACGCTCAGAGGTGCCGCCCCGCAGCCCGGCGTCGCGTAGGCGGTCGAGGGCCAGTCGGCGCAGGGGCCGGTCACGCCTCCGTCGTCGATGCCACCTCCGTCGCTCCCCCCACCGTCGAGGCCGCCGCCGTCCTCGCCGCCGGCGTCGCTGCCGCCCCCGTCGAAGCCCCCGGCGTCCCAGCCGGCGTCCCGGATCGTGCCGCCGTCCCCGCCGGAGCCGTCGTCGTCCTCCACCGGCCAGCAGGCTCCGGCGAGGGTGGTGAAGAGGACGAGGGCGAGGAGGGAGAGGAGGCGGCGCATGGTCCGCCCAGGATAGCAGATGCGGATCAGCGCCCCAGCTCGCCCTGCTCGAAGCGCAGGGCCGCGAGCACCGCGAGGCCCGCGGTCTCGGCCCGGAGGATCCGGCCGCCGAGGCTCACCGCCTCGAAGCCGGCCTCCTGCGCCGCCTCGACCTCGGCGGCCGTGAGGCCCCCCTCGGGGCCGACGAGCAGGGCGTGCCCGGGCGCGCCTCCGGCGGCGCGCACCGCCTCCCGCAGGCCCCGGCCCTCCTCCTCCTCCCAGGCGACCAGGCGCTGCAGATCCGCGGCGGGCGGCAGGGCGGCGAGCGCCTCGCGCAGGGAAGAGGGCGGGCGCAGCTCGGGGAGGTCCGCCCGGCCGCACTGCCGGCAGGCCTCCTCGGCGATCTTCCGCCAGCGCTCCAGCCGCTTCTCGGCCTTCTTCGGATCGAGCTGGACCACGCAGCGCTCGGTGCTCACCGGCCAGAGCGCGCTCAGGCCCAGCTCACAGGCCTTCTGGATCAGCCAGTCCATCTTCTCGCCCTTGAGCACCGGCTGGAGCAGGAGGAAGGGCGGCGGCAGGGGCAGGCCCGCGCGGCGCTCGCCGGGCTGGAGGTAGACCCGCTTTCCCTCCACCGCCACGAGGGCTGCCTCGCGGACGAAGCCGAGCCCGTCGAAGATCTCCACGGTGTCCCCCACCCCGAGGCGCAGCACGCGCACCAGGTAGCTCGCGGCCTCGGGCGGGAGCTCCAGGCGCTCGCCCTCCCCCGCGCTCTCGAGGAGGCCGGGGTCCAGGTGGAGGCGGTGGTGCTGGCTCAAGCGGGGACCTCCTCGAGGGCCCACGCCGTCACGTCCAGGAGCTGCTCGAGCTCCTCCCCGGAGATCGCCAGGGGCGGCATGAGGACGACCACGTCCCCGAGGGGCCGCACGATCACGCCGCGCTCGCGCATCTTCGCGCAGACCCGCACGCCCCGCCGGCGCAGGGGGTCGCTGCTCTCGAGCTCGATGCCCACCATGAAGCCCCGCTGCCGCACCTCGACCACGTCGGCGCGCGCGGCGAGGGCCTCGAGGCGCCGGGAGAGCTGCGCGATCTTCGGCTGCAGGCGCTCGAGGGTCCGCTCCTCCTCGAAGAGGCGCAGGCTGGCGATCGCCGCGGCGCAGGCCAGCGGGTTCCCGGTGTAGGTGTGGCCGTGGAAGAAGGTCCTCGCCTCCTCGGGCGCGCCGAGGAAGGCGTCGTGGATCGCCTCCGTGAAGAGGGTCGCGGCCAGGGGCAGGGTCCCGCCGGTGATGCCCTTGGCCAGGCAGAGCACGTCGGGGCGCACCCCCTCCTGCTCGCAGGCGAAGAGGGTGCCGGTGCGGCCGAAGCCGGTGGCCACCTCGTCGAGGACCAGCAGCACGTCGTGGGCATCGCAGAGCTCGCGCACCCGGCGAAGGAAGCCCGGGGGCTGCAAGATCATCCCGGCCGCCCCCTGCACCAGCGGCTCCATGACGAAGGCGGCCAGCTCGCCGCCGTGAGCCTCGAAGAAGGCGTCGAGGGCGCCGAGGTCCTGGGGATCGACCTTGAGCGACTCGAAGAGCAGCGCCCGGTAGGTGGCGTGGAAGAGGTCCATGCCGCCCAGGGAGACCGAGCCGATGGTGTCGCCGTGGTACGCGCCGGCCAGGGTGCCGAAGCGCGAGCGCTCCGGGGCGCCCCGCTGGCGCTGGTACTGGTAGGCCACCTTCAGGGCGACCTCGACGGCGGTGGAGCCGCTGTCGCTGTAGAAGACCCGCGTCAGCCCCTCGGGGGCCACCGCGATGAGCCTCGCGGCCAGCTCGATGGAGGGCACGCTGGCCAGGCCGAGGAGGGTCGTGTGGGCGACCCGCTCGAGCTGCTCCCGGATGGCCTCGTCGATGGCCGCCTTGCGGTGGCCGTGGACGTTCACCCAGAGGCTGCTCACGCCGTCGAGGTAGCGGCGGCCCTCGGTGTCGACGAGGTAGCTCCCCTCCGCCCGCTCGATGATCAGGGGCTCGCTGGCCATCCACTCCGCCATGGGAGTGAAGGGGTGCCAGACGTGCTTGCGGTCGAGGTCGGCGAGGCGCTGGCTCATTCCAGGTCCCGGGTGCCGGGCGGGAGGATCTCCTCCGGCGCCTTCGCGGGCGCGCTGACCGCCGGCCGGGCCGGCAGCTCGACGGGCTTGCCCCGGCGCTCGAGGCTGAGGGCCTGGCCGAGGACGCAGGCCCGGATCACCCGGGGGATGTCCTCCTCACCGCGCACCGGCGCACCCTCCACCGCCTTCAAGAGGTCGTTGGGCTCGAGGCGGCAGGCGATCCAGGGGCTGTAGGCCTGCACCCGCATCAGCATCAGCCCGACGGGCGCCTCGTCGCGGGTGTAGGGCACCAGCTGGGCGGCCGAGGAGAGGCGGGTGGCGATGGCCCGCTGCCGCTCGTCGCAGCCGGCCTCGCAGGCCTTCAGGGCCCAGGCCGCGCGGATCTCGTCGGTGGTCACCGTCTGCTGCTCGCGCAGCGCCGCTGCCCGGGCCCGGGCGGCGTCGGTGGGCGGCTCGGCGGGCACCACGGCGGCCGCGGGGGGCGGCGCCTCCTGCCCGGCCGCCGGGGGCGGCGCCTCCTCCTTCGAGGGGCAGCCAGCCAACACCAGCACGCAAACCAGCATCACTCTCTTCATGCCACCGACCTCCCGTCTCGAGACGTGTCCTCCAGGCAGCGGGGCAGGGCCCGCAGGAGCCGATCGACCTCCTCGATACCATGATCGGCCGAGAGGGCGATGCGCAGGCGGCTGCTCCCCTCGGGCACGGTGGGCGGCCGGATCGGGTGCACCCAGAGGCCCTCCTCGAGGAGGCGCCCGGCGACCCGCAGGGTGCGCTCGGGGCTACCGAGGATCAGGGGCAGGATGGGGGTGCGCTCCGGGCCGACCGCGAGCCCGAGGGCCGAGAGGCCGGCGCGCAGGTGATCGACCGCCGCGAAGAGCCGCGCCCGCCGCGCCTCCCCCTCGTCCTGCAGCACCGCCAGCGCCTCGAGGGCGGCGGCGGCCACCACCGGCGGCAGCGCGGTGGTGAAGACGAAGCTGCGGGCCGAGCCCAGCAGGTGCTCGCAGGCGGCCGCGCTGCCCGCCACGAAGGCGCCGAAGGTGCCCAGGGCCTTGCCCAGGGTGCCCATCCGCAGGGCGACCCTCGCCTCGAGGCCGGCCTCGGCGGCGAGCCCCGCCGGGCGGCCCGCCGGGCCGAGCACGCCGAGGGCGTGGGCCTCGTCGAGGAAGAGGGTCGCGCCGTGCTGCTCCGCCAGCGCCACGAGCCCGGAGAGGGGCGCCCGATCACCGTCCATGGAGAAGACGGCGTCGGTGACGATCAGCCGCCGGCCGCCCCCCGGCGCCCGGACCAGCAGCCGCTCGAGGGCCGCGAGGTCGCGGTGCGGGTAGACCTGCACCTCGGCCCGGGAGAGGCGGCAGCCGTCGATGAGGGAGGCGTGGTTCAGGGCGTCGGAGAAGATCCGATCCCCGCTGCCGGCGAGGGCCGGCAGGGCGCCGGTGTTGGCGTGGTAGCCCGAGGTGAAGAGGCGGGCGGCCTCGGTGCCCATCAGGCGGGCGAGGGCCGCCTCCAGGGCCTCGTGCACCGCCCGGTCGCCGGTGATCAGGCGGGAGGCGCCGGCGCCGAAGCCCCAGCGATCGAGGGCGGCGTGCGCCGCGGCGATGATCCGGGGGTGGTGGGAGAGGCCGAGGTAGTCGTTCGAGGAGAAGGAGAGCAGGCGCCGCCCCTCCACCTCCAGCCAGGGACCCTCCTGCCCCTCGACCGGCCGCAGACCCCGGCGCAGACCGGCGGCCTCGGCGGCGGCCAGGGCGGCCTTCAGGGCGGGCTCGAGGAGGGTGTCGTCCATCGCCGGCGAAAGTGGCCCCCCGCGGGCCGGAGGTCAACGCCACAGCTCGCGTGACCCGGCTCACAGGCACGACTTCGCTGTCAGCGTGTGAACTCCGGGTGACAGGGCCTCCTCGTGCAACACCGCGGCTTTACTGGAGATCGATCGGGTACGAGACTTGCTCTCCATCAGGGACGAACCCTTCGATGGATCCTTTCTGGGAGGAAGACATGATCCGCTCCACTCGTCGCTTCTCGACCCTGCCCGCCGCCTTCGGCGTGCTGGCCCTCGTCGCCATCTCCAACCTCGCCTGCGAGCAGGTCGACTCCGAGGACGTCCTGACCTCGGGCGTCTACGCCAACATCACCGCCGAGGCCGACGGTGACGGCAGCACCACGGTCTCCACCTCCCTGCGGGTGGGTGGCGCCCTCTCCAACACCTTCCTCGAGCTCGGCGCCGAGGAGTCGGTCACCGCCACCTCCGGGGGCGAGACCAAGACCCTGGCCCGGCGCAACGTGCTCGGCGCCATCTCCTACGTCGGCACCTTCACCGGTGACGAGACCGACAAGGCCTTCACCGTCGCCTGGAACCGGGGCGAGGGCTACGAGAGCGCCCCGAACACCACGCTCTCCCTGCCCGCCGGCTTCGAGATCACCGCGCCGGCCGCCGGCGCCACCTTCTCCCGCGCCAACGACGACATCGTCCTGACCTGGGACAGCTCGGGCACCACCGACGACATGCTCTGGGAGATCGTCACCTCGACCTGCGCCCGGGAGATGAAGTCCAACACCATCACCGGCGATCCGGGCACCCTGACCATCGCGGCCGGCACCCTCACGAACATCGACGGTCACGAGGGCGAGACCTGCGACACCACCCTGGTGCTCCTGCGCCGCCGCCTCGGCAACCTCGACCCGGCCTACGGCGAGGGCGGCTGGGTGGTCGGCCGCCACGTGCGGACGGTCACCTTCTCCTCGGCGCCCTGAGCAGCGTCGACCGGCGGCTACTTCGGCAGCTGCCAGTCGTAGACCCGCCAGCCGTGCTCCGCCTGCTTGAGGCGGATGGAGCCGGCGGCGGGTTCCTTGCCTCCGTCGATCGCCAGGCAGAGGACGAGCAGCCCCTCCCCGTCGAGGCGATCGACGACGCCGGAGCCGTCCTTCGCCTCGAACTTGCCCCCCGGGCAGAGGCCGATCCGCTTGCGGCCGCGCTGCAGCTTGCGCAGCTCGGTGAAGTAGTAGAGGGGCAGCGGGGTCACCTTCAGGGCGGCCGGGTGGACCATCTTCTCGAAGCCCTTCCGGTCGTTCTTCTCCACCGTCCGCAGGACCCGATCGACGACCCGGGTGGCGTCCCGGCGGGCCTGGTCCAGCTCGGTGGGGGGCGGGGCCGCCGCGGCCACGGGGACCGGCGCCGGGGCGCTCGCGGACGCCGCGCTGGCGGTGCTCGCGGCCGGCCGGTGCGCCGCCCGCATCTTGGCCACCAGCCCCCCCAGGACCTCGGGCAGGGTGGTGGCGATCTCCTCGATGCTCTTCAGGGTCCGGCTGACCCGGCCGATGACCTGGGCCTGCGCCGGGTCGATCGCCTTCAGGGTGAGGACGTAGAGGGTCCCCAGGCGTCCGACCTGCCCGGCGAGGACGAAGTCGGCGTCGAGGGCGCCGACCAGCTCGGCGAAGCAGCCGTCGGTCTCGCAGCCCATGAGCTGCTGCTGCGCCTCGAGGTCCATGATCCGGGCGACGTCGTCGGGGCCGAGCGCCTGGATGCCCTGGCCGTTCTGAAGCTCGGTCAGGACCAGCTCCGAGATGATGGCGGCGGTGCCGTCGTCGAGCTCCCCCTGGGTTGCGAAGTGGGGGACGACGACCTTGGGTCCGGCGCCGGCGGCGGCGACGAGGAGGAGGGTGGCGATCGTGTGCATGGCGGGTCGCGCCCCCGAGTCCGGCGAGAGCGCTGCGCGATCGTACCAGAGCCGGGCGCCGCGAGCAGGTTTCGAACCCGCCGCCGCCCTCAGAGCTCGATCGGCGTGACGAAGCCGGGCGGCTTGATCGCGAGCACCGAGCGGCTCGCCCTCGCCAGCACGTCCTCGGCGGTGTTGCCGCTGAAGTAGCCGGCGATCCCGGTGCGCGTGACCGTGCCCATCACGATGAGGTCCATCTCCTGCTCCCGGGCGAACGCGGGGATCGCCGTCCCCGGCCGCCCCTCGAGGAGGTGCCGGTGGAGGGGCACCCCCTCCGCCTCGAAGCCCTGCAGCGCCTTCTTGAAGACCTCGTCGTGATACTCGCGTTGCCTCCGGCGGGCGGAGTGGATCGTGGTGTCCGAGACCCCCCGCTCCGAGAGGAGGCCGCCGCCCGGGAAGTACCAGGCGTAGGCGACGTGCAGCTCGGCGCCGCTTCGCCGGGCCACCCGCCGGGCCGCACCGAGGATCTGCGCGTTCAGCGCCTGGTGGGCGGGGTCCTCGGCCGCGGCGTCGATCGCGGCCACCACCCGACGGATCCTCACCTCCTCCCCCGGGGCGAGGGTCAACACCGGACAGGGGCACTTGCGAAGGAGGTGGCGGGTGAAGGCGTCGGGTCCGCCAGGCTGGGAGGCGTCGACCGCGACCAGGACCAGGTCGTGGCGATCCCGGATGACCTGGCGGATGGTCTCCACCCAGGGCTCTCCGACCAGCACCCGGGTCTGCACCTCGATCCCGCTCGAGCGCAGGGGGCGGCTGATCCGATCGAGGAGCGCCTCGGCAGCGACCTGTGCCTCGGCGTCCAGGAGAGCGGCCTCCGGATCCCGGAGATCCTCCCCCTCCCGGGTGTGGAGGATCGTCAGGCGGGTCTTCGCGTCGTCCCTCGCGAGGCGCTCACTCAGATCGAGGACCGCCCGACCGGCCCCGTAGGAGGGGTTCACGACGAGCACGTCCGAGAACCAGTACTCGGGATCCCTCGGCTTCCACGTCCGCCCGTCCCGCTGGGCGATGGCCCCCTTGGCCAGCTGATCGTCGACCTCCTGGATCGCGCTGCTGCGCAGCAGGCTCCGCAGGCTCTCGGTCCCCGGCGCCGCGGCCCAGGTGTCGACGAAGGCGGGCTGCTCGAGGAGGCTGGCCAGCTTGGCGAGGATGCGGAGGTGCTCGCCGGGCAGCTCCTCCGGGCTCACCAGGAAGAAGATGGCGTGCACGACCTGGGTGACCTCCGCCGGCCCGGCGCCCTCCTCCACCTCGATCGTGATCCCGCCGCGCGCCCGCGCGACGATCAGCTCGTGCTGGCCGAGCCCGGGCGCCCGGAAGTGGGGCAAGGCGATGCCATCGGCCACGGGCACGAGCCCCGAGCGGACCCCGCGGACGAACTCGGCGGCGATGGCCTCCTCCCCCATCGGGATCCGGGGCCCCAGCAGGCGGGCGGCGCGAGAGGCCAGCACGGGGAAGCTCACCGACTCCTCCACCTCGAGGATCCGGGCCCGATCGATCGCCTCGAGGTAGTGGTTGCCGGCCTTCAGGCCGGTGTCCTTGAGGATCGACCAGATCTCCCGCTCCAGCCCCTCGGAGCGATCCCGCCCGAGGCGCTCGAACCAGTGGAGGATGGCGCCTCCCCGCTGGGAGCGACGCTTGCCGTAGGCGAAGTACCAGACGACGCCGAGGGTGAAGAGGGCCAGGGTGAAGAGCACGGCCAGGCGGCCCAGCTCCAGGATCAGCCCGATCGAGGAGAGGATGCCGAAGATCTGCAGCCAGGGGTAGAGCGGCGCCCGCACCTGCGGGTGGTAGGTGCGCAGCTGTGACTCGCGCATGACGATGACCGCCAGGTTCACGAGGGCGAACATCAGCAGCTGGAAGGCGCTGGCCAGCTTGGCCAGGCTGATCACGTCGAGGGTCAGGAGGGTGACGACGATGAAGCCGCCGGTGAAGAGGATCGCCAGGGTGGGCGTGCCGAAGCGGCCGACCTTCTGGAAGGGCTTCGGGATGAGGTTGTCCCGCCCCATCGCCAGCAGATAGCGAGAGGCCGAGAGGATGCCGGCGTTGGCCGTCGAGGCGAAGGCGGCGGCGGCCGCGACGAAGATGACGATCACCCCCACCCGGCCGGGCATCCAGCCGAAGACCGACTCCGCGGCGGTGGCGATGGGCGCCAGATCGGTCTTGAAGACCTCGGGATCGGCCACGAGCAGGAGGAGCAGCGCCCCCAGGGTGTAGACGGTCACCGCCGCCCCCAGGGAGAGGATCATGCCGCGGCGGATGTTCCGGTCGGGGTTCCGGATCTCCTCCGCGACGCCGGTGACCTTGGTCAGGCCGGCGTAGGAGACGAAGACCAGGCCGATGGTGGCCAGCACCCCCTCGAGGTCCGCCCCCGGGGCCGCCGCGAGCTCGCTCCCCAGCGTCTGCAGGCGCCCGACCCCCTCCAGGTGCACGACGCCCGCGACGAGGAAGGCGCCGAGGATGCCCAGCAGGGCGAAGACGAACCAGCGCTGGAGCCGCGCCGTCTCCTTCACTCCGAAGATGTTGATCAGCGTGAAGCCGACGGCCCCCGCGACGGCCACCATCGTCATGTCGATGTCGTAGAAGAGCAGGACGTAGGCGCCGAGCCCCACCAGGGCGAAGGCGTTCTTCAGCCCCATCGCCAGCCAGGTCCCGAGCCCGCCGACGGTCCCCACCAGCGGCCCCATGCTCCGCTCGAGGAAGTAGTAGGTGCCGCCCGAGCGCGGCATGGCGCTCGCCAGCTCCGCCTTGCTGAAGAGGGCCGGGATCACCAGCACCGCCGAGAGGGCGTAGGCCGCCACGAACCACTTCCCGGCCATGGCGAAGGCGATGCCCGGCAAGAGGAAGAAGCCCGAGCTGAACATCGCGCCGGTGGAGAGCGCGAAGACGTCGAGCAGCCCCAGCTGTCGGGTCAGCGCCCGGCTGCTGCCGGTGGCCGCCCCACCCCGGGCAGCCGCCACGGATCGTCCTCCACTGGTCCCCGGCGTCACATTCACACGGTAGAGAGCGACAATCGTTCGAGCAATTCGAATATAACTGTCAAATAGTTCGACTTTCTCGAATTCCGGAGATCGCCATGGAACACCTCAACTTCCACCATCTTCGCCTCTTCCGGGCGGTCGCCCACGAGGGGAACCTCACCCGGGCCAGCCGGAGCCTCCACCTCGCCCCCCAGACCGTCAGCGGCCAGATCCGGGAGCTGGAGGCCTCCCTGGGGGAGGCGCTCTTCCTCCGGGAGGGGCGCCGGCTGGTCCTCACCGAGGTGGGGAAGGTGGTTCGCAGCTACGCCGACGAGATCTTCGGGCTGGGCCGGGAGCTCCAGGAGACCCTGCGGGGTCAGCCCGCCGGCCGAGCCCTTCGCCTCAAGGTCGGGGTGGTGGATGTGTTGCCCAAGCTGGTCGCCTACCGGCTGCTGGAGCCGGCCTTCACCCTCGAGCATCCCGTGCACATCCTCTGCCGCGAGGGCCCCCCCGAGGCGCTGCTGGCCCAGCTCGCCACCCACGAGCTCGACATCGTCCTCCTCGACCGACCGATCCCGGACGCCGTGAACGTCCGGGCCCACAACCACCTCCTCGGCCGCTGCGGCGTCACCTTCCTGGCCCGCCCGGAGCGGGCCGAGCAGCTGCGCGCCGGCTTCCCCGGCTCCCTCGACGGCGAGCCGGTCCTCCTGCCCGCCGAGGGCTCCGCCCTGCGCAGCGAGCTCGACCGCTGGTTCGCGGATCACGGGCTGCAGCCCAGGGTTGCCGGTGAGTTCGAGGACAGCGCCCTGCTCAAGGTCTTCGGCCAGGCGGGCATGGGCTTCTACGCCGTGCCCTCGGTGGTCGAGGAGGAGGCCGTCCGCCAGTACGAGGTCGAGGCCCTCGGCAGCACCGACGAGATCACCGCCAGCTTCTACATGGTCTCCGTCGAGCGCCGGCTCCGGCACCCGGCCGTCGTCGCCATCGGCGCCACGGCCCGGGAGGAGCTCTTCTCGTGAGCCGGTCAGTATGCGATGGGTCGGCCATGAGCGAGACACCCGAGGCCTTCCTTCGCGTGCGCATCGACGTCCCGGCCGGCGAGGCCGACGCCGCTGGCGCCCTCCTCCTCGTCCTCGGCGCCACCGGCATCGAGGAGCGCGACGAGCAGACCCTGGTGCCCGAGGGCGAGAGCGCCCCGGCCGCCGGGCGGGCGCAGGTCCTGGCCTGGCTCGAGGCCGGCACCGATCACGAGGCCCTCCGGGCCCACCTCGGCGCCACCCTGCCCGCCGACGCGACCCTCACCCTGGACGAGGTCGAGGCCGAGGACTGGGTGGAGGTAGTCCGCTCGCAGGTCGTCCCGGTGGAGCTCGGCCAGCGCCTGCGCATCCGGGCCACCTGGCACGAGCCCGGCCCCGAGGACGGACGGGAGGAGCTGGTCCTCGATCCGGGCCTGGCCTTCGGCACCGGCAGCCACCCGACCACCGCCCTCTGCCTGGTCGCCCTGGAGGAGGCGGTCGCCCGCCACCGGAAGGAGGGTCACGCCCCGAGCGTGCTCGACCTGGGCTGCGGCAGCGGCATCCTCTCCATCGCCGCCCTGCGCCTGGGCGCCGACCGGGCCCTGGCCATCGACAACGATCCGGTGGCCGTCGAGGTCACCCTCGAGAACGCCGAGCGCAACGGCGTGCTCGACCGGGTGGAGGCCACCACCGAGGGCCCCGAGCAGCACAGCGGCGTCTGGGATCTCGTGGCCGCCAACATCCAGCTCGGGGTGCTGCAGCTCCTCGCCCCGGCCGCGGCCGCCCGCCTGGCGCCCGGCGGGGAGATCTTCCTCTCGGGGCTGCTCGAGGAGCAGGCCGCAGAGGCCCGCGCGGCCTACGAGGCCGAGGGCCTCGAGCACCGCGAGACGGTCAGCGAGGGCGGCTGGGCGCGGGTCACGCTCCGGCGGCCCTTGCCCTAGGCGCGGACGACGTAGGTCTTCGCGATCTTGTCGTGCAGGGCCTGGCCGCGGTCGTCGACCACGACCCAGACCAGGCCGACCAGGAAGAAGAGGGTGCCCACCGAGGCGGTGAAGCCGCGCAGGAGCGCGAGCTTGAGGCCCGGGGCTCGGCCGCGCCGATCGAGGACCCGCACCTTCGCGAGGCGGGCGCCGAAGGTCTGGCCGCCGACGAGGGCGCCCGCGGCGGCGTAGACCGTGCCCACCACGGCCGCGAGGCCGAGGAAGCCGGCGGCGACGAGGGGGTCGCGCAGCACCGAGGCCGGCCCCAGATCGCTGCCCGCCACCCGGGCGGCGGCCCAGGCCAGGCCGGCGACCGTCGAGGAGAGGATCGCGCCGTCGATCAGCCAGGCCAGGGCGCGGGCGCCGATGCTGGCGACCCGGGCGCGCACGATCTTGCGCTCGGCGGGGCGGATCTCCTCGTCCTCCAGCTCGCTGGCCGGGGTGAGGGCCGAGTCCCGGGGATCGTGCTCGGGGCGAGGCGTGTCGAGGACGGCGCTGCGGCGGAAGACGTCGAAGGCCGGGCTGGAGATGCGCAGCTCACCGATGCCGGGCGGGGTGGTGATCGACTCGGCGCTCACCTCGTGCTCCGGCGCCTCGCGGTCCTCGGCGGGCTCGGGCGTGGGCACCGGCAGCGCGGGGAGCTCGTCGGCCGGCCGCACGACCGTGTCGGCCAGGCTCTCTTCCATCACGGTGCCGGCCCAGGCCGGCTCCTCGGAGCTGCGCTCGCCGAGGCCGGCGAACCAGGCGGCCTCGAGGGACTCGCTGCTGGTCGGCGGCTCGGAGTGCTCGAGGTCGAGGAAGCGGGAGGGGCGGGGCTCGGCCGGCGCCGGCGTGATGGGGGGCGAGTAGCGCGGCGCCTCGTCCAGGGTGAGGGGAGGCTCGGGGGCGGGCTCGACCCGGAAGGCCTCGGGGATCACGTCGCTGGGCGGCGCCTCGACCTCGACCTCGGCGGCGGCCACGGGCTCCGGCTCCCGCTCCGGGACGGGGATCGGCAGGTGGGCGATCCTCTCGGCGAAGCCGGGCAGCCCCGGATCGGTGACCGCGAGGTCCTCGGACTCCGCGGGCTGCAGGGCCTCCGCGGGCGCCTCGGCCTCGGGGACGTCGTCCCGCAGGGCCTCCGCGGGCGCCTCGGCCTCGGGGACGTCGTCCCGCAGGGCCTCGGGGAGGGGCGCGAGGGCGAGCGCGCTGGCCGGATGGGGCGGCAGGGTCACGGCCTCCCGGGAGAAGTGGCCGGGATCGAGCGGGGCCGAGGCCGGCGCCTGGCGGGCGGGGCGCTCGGGCAGCGAGGCGCCGAGGGCCTCTCCGGCGCTCATCTCCTCGAGGGCGGCGGCGATCAGCTCGTCGTCGAGCTGCGGAGCCCTCGGCGGCCGGCGGCTGAGAACCCGGCGGTGCCCCTTGGGCACGTGCTTGCGGGCCTCGTCCTGGGACTTGTCATCGGGGGAGACGAACCAGCTGGCGCTCTGCATGAGCGCAGGATGCCGCCACGATCGAGGTGGTCAAGAAAACCACCCTGGCGGCCACCTGCCCACCGGCCCTCCCCCGGCGTCAAAAAGTTGACCGGAAGGTACCTCGCAGTAGCTTGGGAAGGCGGCGAGAGCTGCGCCCATTCGACCCGCAGTCAGAAGAGGAGCGACCCCCGCGGATGGCACGCACGAGCACGAAGAAGGACGAAGGCAAGAGCACCCGGAAGACCCCCGCCCGCAAGGCGAGCGCGGGGAAGGCCGGAGGCAAGTCCCGCAGCGCGGCGAAGGCCCGCACCCCGGCGCCCTCCGCCGCGGCCAGCCCGAAGAAGCCCGCCTCTCCCGGCCACCGCCGGGAGCTCGTCGGCGTCGTCCTCGTGGCCATCGGCCTCACCCTCGGCCTGGCGGTGTGGAGCTTCGACCCCTCGGACGACAGCCTCGTCGGGCGGGGCCTGCCGCCGGCCGCCAACCTCATCGGGAGCTTCGGCCACCAGCTCGCCGACCTCCTCCTCTCCACCCTCGGCGTCGGCGCCTTCGTCCTCGCCCTGGTCTGCGTGGGCATCGCCGCCCTCCTCTTCTCCCGCCTGCGCCTGCGGATCACGGTCCTCGAGGCCATGGGCTGGACCACCGTCGTCCTCGCCGGGGCGGTGCTCGCCCACCTGCTCATCCCGGAGACCCGCCCCTTCCACCACGTCCCGGGCGGCCTGGTCGGCCTCTTCGGCGGTGAGCTGCTCCGCGGCCAGCTCAACACCGTGGGCGCGGTGATCGTCGCCATCGCCCTGATGATCCTGGCGCTGGTCCTGGCCGCCGACCTGCGGGTGCACGCCATGGCCGGCCCGGCGGTGCGCACCCTGCGCCGCCTGGGCGACGGTGTCCTCGTGGCCACCCGCACCTTCGGCGAGCGCCTCTGGGAGCACCACCTCGAGACCCGCGCCGAGCGCCGCGAGGCCCGGGCCCGGGCCCGGGCTCGCCTCGAGCGGATGGAGCGGACCGCGGAGGCCGTGGCCGCCGCGGAGGCCCGCGCGGCCGCCGCGCCGGAGGATCCCCTCGCCGCCGTGGTGGAGGTCCCGCGCAGCGACAGCGAGCTCGCCAACGGCAAGAAGACCCGCGGCAAGGTGAAGGTCGAGGCGGCGCCCCCGCCCCCGCCCCCGGCCAGCCCGCAGCTCGCCGGCATCGCCCCGATCGAGGAGCTCCCCGCCGAGGAGCGCGATCCGCTCTGCGATCCCAACCACTCCGATCCCGCCTGGATCGACTCCCTGGGTGAGCCCGCCCCGGTCGCCCTCCCCCGGCCCCAGCTCCACGTGCGCTCGCCGGGGCCGGTGATCGAGGGCCTCACCCCCTCGGACCCCCAGCCGATCCTGGCCCCGGAGGCGGTGGCCGAGCTCGAGCCCGAGCTGGAGCTCGAGCCCGAAGTCGAGGCAGAGCCCGAGACCCCTCCCGTCGAGCTCGTGGTGGCTCCCCCTCCGCCCGCGAGGCCCACGCCGAAGCAGGCCTCCGAGGGCCCCACCATCGTCGAGGCCGTCCAGCCCGAGACCCCGAAGAAGCGCAAGAAGCAGCAGGGGGCCTTCGCCTTCACCACCCACGGGGAGCGCTTCGAGCTGCCCGATCTCGATCTGCTCGACGAGGTGGTCGAGGACCGGAAGTCCACCCTCGACCGGGACGGCCTGCACGAGACGGCCCGCAAGCTCTGCCAGAAGCTGGCCGACTTCGGCATCAGCGGCGAGGTCACCAAGATCCGCCTCGGACCCGTCGTCACCATGTACGAGTTCGTGCCCGGCCCCGGAGTGAAGATCTCGAAGATCGCCAGCCTCTCCGACGACCTGGCCATGGCCATGGAGGCGCTGCGGGTCCGCATCGTCGCGCCCCTGCCCGGCAAGGGCGCGGTGGGCATCGAGGTGCCCAACAAGGTGCGGCAGACCGTGCAGCTGCGGGAGATCCTGGAGCAGCCCGCCTTCCAGGAGGCCAAGGGCAAGCTCACCATGGGCGTGGGCAAGGACGTCGAGGGCATGCCCTTCGTCGCCGACCTCGCGAAGATGCCCCACCTCCTGGTCGCCGGCACCACCGGCTCGGGCAAGTCCGTCGCCGTGAACGCGATGATCTCGTCCATCTTGATGCGGGCCACCCCCGACGACGTCCGCTTCATCATGGTCGATCCGAAGTGGACCGAGCTCTCCCTCTACGAGGGCATCCCCCACCTGCTCCTGCCGGTCGTGAAGGATCCGGCCAAGGCCGCCCTGGCCCTGCGCTGGGCGGTCGAGGAGATGGACCGCCGCTACCAGCTCCTCGCCGACTGGGGCGTGCGAGGCCTGGCCGGCTTCAACCGTGAGGTGAAGAAGGCCAAGAGCGAGTGGGAGGAGCGCCAGCAGGCCCTGCCGAAGCTCCCCGATCTCGAGACGATGTCCATGCTCGACCCGCGCCGCCCCGAGGTCGAGGAGGAGTTCAAGCAGCGTCTGGTCGACGATCCGAAGCCACCGGATCACCTGCCGCTGATCGTCATCATCATCGACGAGCTGGCCGACCTGATGATGGTGGCCTCCCGCGACGTCGAGACCTACATCGCCCGGATCGCCCAGAAGGCCCGCGCCGCCGGCCTCCACCTCCTGGTCGCCACCCAGCGCCCCTCCACCGACGTCCTCACCGGCCTCATCAAGGTGAACTTCCCGGCGCGGATCGGCTTCCGGGTCGCCTCCCGCCACGACTCCCAGACCATCATCAACCAGCCGGGCTCGGAGAAGCTGCTGGGCATGGGCGACATGCTGATCATCCCCCCCGGCCAGGCCGACCCCACCCGCGTCCACGGCGCCTTCGTCTCCGACGACGAGGTGAAGCGCCTCGTCGATCACCTGACGAGGCAGGGCGAGCCCATCTACGACGAGTCGATCCTCAAGGCCCGGGACGAGGAGAAGGGCGAAGAGGGCGAGGAGGAGGACTACGATCCCAAGTGGGACGAGGCGGTGATGGTCGTCTCGGAGATGGAGAAGATCTCGGTCTCGATGCTCCAGCGCAAGATGAAGATCGGCTACAACCGCGCCGCGCGGATGGTCGAGCAGATGGAGCGCGAGGGCATCGTCGGCCCGGCCGACGGCGCCAAGCCCCGCGACGTGCTCATCTCCGCGCCGCCGCCGGTCACCCCTCCGCCGGCCTAGCGGGCCCTCGCCCGTGCTATGCTCTTCCTCGTCCGGCCGGCGTCGAGGGGGGTTGCTGGAGCCCCTCCCGAAAGATCCGGCCGCTCGACTCATGGGGAGCACAGATGCGTGATCAGCCTTCCGAGCGCGAGCTGGGTCTCGACCAGCTCGTCTTCGTCCTCCTGGCCGCCTTCGGCCTCTTCCTGATCTCCTCGTCCGGCGCCTGCGGCGAGCCCACCGACCAGGACCCCGGCGACGCCGGCTCCTGCAGCGACATCTCGCTCTGCGACGACGGAGGCGGGAGCGACGCCGGCGACGCCGGGGGCTCGGACGGCGGCAGCCCCGACACCGGGGTGCCCGACGGGGGCGGAGACACCTGCGGGGACGGCGTCTGCGGGACGACCGAGACCGTGGCCACCTGCGCCCTGGACTGCGTCGGCACGGACCAGCCGCCCACCTGCACCCACGGCTGCACCGTCGTGGGCGACTGCATGTACGCCCAGTCCGAGTGCGTGAACGGGATCTGCTACCGCGCCGAGTGCACCAGCGCCGCGGACTGCACCCAGTACCCCAACCAGGACTGCCTCCTGGTGAACGGGCGCATGGCCTGCCAGACCCCCTGCACCCCCGGCGGCAGCGAGTGCGACTTCGGCCAGGCCTGCACGGCCCGGGCGGACGACGGCGCGCTCTTCTGCACCTACTACGACTGCGTCGACGACTCCGACTGCTCGGGCGAGGTCTGCGTCGGCGGGGTCTGCGGCTGCAACACGAGCGGCGACTGCGGCTACCCGAGCGACCCGGTTTGCAACAACGGCAACTAGGGCGTCAGTCGGCGCTGGCCGCGGCGACCATCCCGGCCAGCGCCGGGCCGTAGGGGGCCCGCGCGACCCCCTGCTCGGTGATGATGGCGGTGACCAGCTCGGCGGGGGTCACGTCGAAGGCCGGGTTGCGGGCCTTCACCCCGGTCGGGGCGAGCTGCACCCCGACGAGGTGGGTCACCTCTTCCTCGGAGCGCTCCTCGATGGGGATGCCCTCCCCGGTCGCCGTCTCGAGGTCCACGGTGGAGGTCGGCGCCGCCACGTAGAAGGGGATGCCGTGCCGGTGGGCCAGCACCGCCACCTGATAGGTGCCGATCTTGTTCGCCACGTCGCCGTTGGCGGCGATGCGATCCGAGCCGACGACCACCGCCTGCACGAGCCCCTTGCTCATGAGGTGGCCGGCGGCGACGTCGGGGATCACCGTCACGTCGATTCCGTCCTGGTGGAGCTCGTAGGCGGTCAGCCGCGCGCCCTGGAGGTAGGGCCGGGTCTCGTCGGCGAAGACCTTCAGCCGCTTGCCCTGCTCGAGGCCGCCCCGGATCACCCCCAGCGCCGTCCCGTAGCCGGCGGTGGCCAGGCCACCGGCGTTGCAGTGGGTCAGCACCGTGCCCTCCTCGGGCAGCAGGGCACCGCCGTGGCGGCCGATGTCCTTGCACATCTGCAGATCCTCGGCGTCGATGGCCTCGGCCTCGGCGCGCAGAGCGGCGACCACGTCCCCGCCCCCGCGCTCCAGCACGCGGAGCATACGGTCCACGGCCCACATCAGGTTCACCGCCGTGGGGCGGGCCTCGCGCATCCGGGCCGCGGCGGCGCGGAAGGCCTCCTCGCCGGAGCCCCCCTCGCCCAGGGTGCGGGCCGCCTCCAGGGCGAGGCCGTAGGCCGCGGTCACCCCGATGGCCGGCGCCCCGCGCACCACCATGTCGGTGATGGCCCTCGCCGCGCTGTCGGCGTCGGCGCAGGCGACGTAGGTCTCCTCCCGGGGGAGGAGGCGCTGATCGAGCAAGCGCAGCTCGCTCTCGTCCCACTCGATGTGTCGGCGGCTCATGGCCGGCGAAGCTATCTCGATAGGGGATAGGAGGACAGCCCCACCCGCCGGCCGTCCGGATCGCGCAGGTAGAGGGTGTGCTCGGTCTCACCGTCGGTGCGCAGGCCCAGATCCGGCAGCCGGGCCTTGAGGGCCGCGCGCTCCTCGGCGGTGCAGGCGAAGGCGAAGAGCTCGAAGCTCTCGCGGGGGATCTCCGGCTCGTCCCCGTCCGCCTGCTCCACCATCAGCACCCCCCCGTTCAGCCCCAGCCAGATCGAGTGGCCCGGGGTCTCCCGCAGCCGGGGCAGGCCGAAGACGTGCTCGTAGAACCCCGCCAGGCGCTCCATGTTCCGGGTCCGCAGGGCCAGGTGGTGGATCGAAGGTGCTCCCATCACCCCACCCTCTTACGAATCCCCCCCTCCAGGGAAGAGCCTTGTTACCCTGGAGCTCATGTCGAAGACCGTGAAGATCGTCCTGATCGTCCTCGGCGTGCTCCTGCTCCTCTCGACCACCTGCGTCGGCGGCGGGCTCTGGTGGCTCTCCACCAAGGCCGAGTCCATGAAGGCGCAAGGGGACGAGATGCGGCGGGAGGCAGAAGCCTTCGCGGAGACCACCGACGCCGCGGGCTGTCTGGACGAGGCCACGCGCCGGAACCTCGGTGACGGAAACATCCTGGACGAGGTGCGGACCCACGTCTTCCTGGCGGCCTGCCTCCGCGGCGCCCGGCCCACCGAGGGCCTCTGCGAGGGCGTCCCGTCGATGAACCAGATCCTGACCACCGTGAAGTGGCGCCTCGCGCGCTGTCAGCAGGGCTCCGATCCCGACCCCGAGCGCTGCAGCCGCCTGCTGGCGAAGCTGCAGGAGCACTGCCACCCCCGCTGATCCCGGCCAGCCTCAGGGCGCGCGCAGCAGGGGCGCGAGCAGGCCGAGGGCCTCCTCGAGCTTCTCGGGCGGCACCGAGGTGAAGCACATCCGCACGTGGGTCGGGTAGTCCTTGCCGCTGGCGCTCCCGGGGGTCAGCAGCACGCCGGTCTCCTCGAGCACCCGGCCGAGGAAGGCCAGGAGGTCCTCGCCCTCGCGGAAGAAGGGCGCGACGTCGAAGAAGAAGAAGGTGCTGCCCTCGGGTGGGGGCAGGCCGAGGGCCTCGGCGCAGAGCCGGCCTGCCCGGGCGTAGGCCGCCCGCGCCTCGGCCAGCCACTCGCCCGCCTCGCCGAGCGCCCGCGCCGCGGCCCGCTGCATGGGCTTGGGGGCGTTGTAGCTCTGGAAGGTCTGCACGCCCCGGATGGCCTTCATCACCTCGTGGGGCCCGTGGGTGTAGCCCACCCTCGCCCCGGCGATGCCGTAGGACTTCGAGAAGGTGTGGCTGGTGATGCAGCGCTCGCGAAAATCCTCCCGGGTCCAGAGGGGCGGCGGCGGATCATCGACGTAGATCAGATCCTCGTAGGCCTCGTCGCTCCAGATCCAGAGGTCGTGCTCGGCGGCCACCCTCGCCAGCGCGGCGGCGATGGGCTCCGGCAGGAGGCGGCCGGTCGGGTTGTTGGGGCTGTTGAGGTAGAGCGCCACCGTGCGCTCGGTGATGGCCGCGCGGATCGCCGCCTCGGCGTCGAAGCCCTCCTCCCCCAGGCGATCCCAGAAGGGGATCTCCACCGGCACGCCACCGCGGGAGGCAATGATGCCGCGGATGAGCGGCCAGTAGGGGGCGGGCAGGAGCACCTCGTCACCCGGATCCAGCAGGGTCTGACAGATCACCGAGAGGCCGACGGTGGCGCCGCTCATCACCTGCAGGTCCGCCGGGTCGAGGGGCCGCCCGCCCTGGCGCTCCAGCTTGGCCAGGATGGCCTTGCAGAGCATCGGCGTCCCCTGCACCGGGGCGTAGGTGTGGAGCATCGCCTCGTCCTCGGTGCGCTGGGCCTCGGCCCGGATGGCGGGGTGCGGCTCCATCCAGGTGTCACCCACCTGCAGGGGGTAGATCGGCCGGTCGAGCTCCCGGGCCCGGGCGGCCAGGCGGGAGTAGACCGAGTCGGAGAGGGAGCCGGCGGTGGAAGCGAAGTCGGGAAAGCGGGGCATGGTCTCTTCAGTCCTCGTCGTCGAAGCGGGGCGGGCGGGTCTTCCAGCGGGGCATCCCCACCGACTCGCAGTAGGCCTCCCAGCGCTGGCGGGGCGCCCCGCGCCAGCGAAGGTCGTCCAGGGTCTCGCGCAGGGGCACGTCGGTCGCGAGGGTGGCGAGGCGGCGGTAGAGCAGGGCCTCCTCGCGCTGCCGGGCGAGCACCCCGGCGAGGCGGGGCGCCCCCCGGAGGCCCTCGGGCCAGGCGGCGGGATCGTCGGGGATCGCCTCGAGCGTCTCGAAGCGGGCGAGGAGCCTGCTCACGGTCTTCTCGCCGAAGCCGGGCAGGCCCGGGATGCCGTCGGCGGAGTCCCCCACCAGGGCGAGCCAGTCGGGCAGGCTGGCCGGCGCGATGCCCCTGCGCTCGCGCAGAGCAGCCACGTCGATCACCTTCTCTCGCATCCGATCGACCTGGACGACCCTGCCCTCCACCAGGCACTGCCCCAGGTCCTTGTCCGGGGTCATCAGCCGCACCTCGCCGACCTCCCCGGCGAAGCGCGCGGCGGCGGTGGCCAGGGCGTCGTCGGCCTCCCACTCGTCCATCGGCCAGACGGTGACGCCGAGGGCCGCGAGGGCCTCCTCGGCGGGCTCCATCTGCTCCACCAGCTCGGGGTCCATCCCCTCGCCGGTCTTGTAGCCCTCGAAGAGCTCGTTCCTGAAGGACTCGATCGGCCGGTCGAAGGCCACCGCCAGGTGGGTGACCGCCTCGGCCTCGTCGCGCAGGAGCGCGAGCACGCTGCCGACCACCCCGGCCACGGCCTTGAAGGGTCTTCCTTCGGCGGTCGTGCGGTCCGGCCCCCGGCCGTAGAAGGCCCGGAAGAGCTCGTAGGTGCCGTCCACGACGTGGAGGCGGTCGACCTTCTTCGCAGCCATGCGCGCTACTCCTCTTCCAGCTTCTGGCGCAGGGCCTCACTGGCGAGCTTGGGGTTCGCCTTGCCCCCGCTCGCCTTCATCACCTGTCCCATCAGGAAGGCGAGGATGCCCTTCTTGCCGCCGCGGTAGGTCGCGGCCTGATCCGGGAAGTCCCGGATCACCTGCGCGACCACGGCCTCGAGGGCGCCGCTGTCCGAGACCTGCTCGAGGCCCAGCTCGGCGACCAGCTCCCGCGGCCGCTTCTCGTTGCCGAGGAGAGCGGCGAAGACCTGCTTGCCCGCCGAGGAGCTGATCGTGTCCGCCTCGACCAGGGCCATCAGCTCGGCCAGGCGATCCGGTGCGAGGCCGAGCGCCTCGATGCTCGCGTTGCGCTCCCCGAGCTCGCGCAGCACCTCCCCCACGATCCACTTCGCCGGCACCGCCCCGGGACCGTCGAAGGCCTGGACCGCCGCCTCGAAGTACTCGGCCACGCCGCGCTCGTTCGAGAGGGTGCGGGCGTCCTCCACCGAGAGGCCGTGCTCGGCGACCCAGCGCTCGGCCCGCTGGACCGGCAGCTCGGTCAGGCGGGCGCGGGCGCGCTCGAGCAGGGCGGCGTCGAGGTGGAGGGGCGGCAGGTCGGGGTCGGGGAAGTAGCGGTAGTCCTCGGCCTCCTCCTTGCTGCGCATCGTGCGGGTCTCGTCCCGCTCGCTGTCGTAGAGGCGGGTCTCCTGCTCCACCACGCCCCCCTCCTCGAGGAGCTCGGCCTGGCGCAGGATCTCGTGGGTGATGGCCTTCGCCACGAAGCGGAAGGAGTTGAGGTTCTTCACCTCGGCGCGGGTGCCCAGGGCGCGCTCGCCGCGGGGTCGCAGGGAGACGTTGGCGTCGCAGCGCAGGGAGCCCTCCTGCATGTTCCCGTCCGAGATGCCGAGGTAGCGCACGATCGAGCGCAGGGCCTTGAGGTAGCCGGCGGCCTCCTCGGGTGAGCGCAGATCGGGCGCCGAGACCACCTCCAGCAGCGGCACCCCGGCGCGGTTGAGATCCACCCGGGAGTGGCCGCCGCCGCCGTCGTGGACCGACTTGCCGGCGTCCTCCTCCATGTGGATGCGGACGATGGAGGCCTCGGCGACCCGCACCTCCTCCCCCTCGTCGCCGTCGACGAAGAAGCGCAGGGCGCCGTGCTCGCAGATCGGCTCGGCGAACTGGCTGATCTGATAGCCCTTGGGCAGGTCGGCGTAGAAGTAGTTCTTGCGGGCCCAGACGCTGCGCTCGCGTACCTCGCAGCCCAGGGCCAGGCCGAGGGCCGCGGCCATCTCGGCGACCCGGAGGTTGAAGACCGGCAGGGCGCCGGGGAGCCCGAGGCAGGTGGGGCAGGTGTGGCTGTTGGCCGGCGCGCCGAAGGCGGTGCTGCAGCCGCAGAAGATCTTGCTGCGGGTCGAGAGCTGGACGTGCACCTCGAGGCCGATCACCGGCTCCCAGCGCTCGAGGATCTCGGAGAGGCGGCTCACGCTTCCTCCCCCACCGGCGCCAGGCCGGCGAAGTCATGGGCGTCCTCGAAGGCGCTGCCCACCGAGAGCAGGCGCGCCTCCTGGAAGGCCGGCGCGACGAGCTGCAGCCCCACCGGGAGCCCCGCCGCGGTGAAGCCCGCGGGCAGCGAGAGGGCCGGGAGCCCGGCGAGGGAGGCCGGGATCGTGAAGACGTCCGCCAGGTACATCGCCAGGGGATCGTCCTGCTTCTCGTCGCGCCGCCAGGCCGGGGTCGGCGAAGTGGGGGTGAGGATCAGGTCGACCTGCGCGAAGGCCGCCTCGAAGTCCCGGGCGATGAGGCCCCGCACCCGCTGGGCGGTCCCGTAGTAGGCCTCGTAGTAGCCGCTGGAGAGGACGAAGGTGCCCAGGAGGATCCGCCGCTGCACCTCGGGGCCGAAGCCCTCCGAGCGGCTGCGGGCGTAGAGCTCACCCAGGCTCGTCACCCCCTGCGCCCGGCGGCCGAAGCGGACCCCGTCGTAGCGCGAGAGGTTCGAGGAGGCCTCGGCGGGCGCGAGCACGTAGTAGCAGGCGACCCCCAGCTCGGCGTGGGGCAGCTCCACCTCGCGGACCCTCGCGCCCGTCCCCTCGAAGAAGGCCACCGCCGCGTCGAGGCGCGCGATGACCTCGGAGTCCACGCCCTCCCCGCGGGCCGCGGCGGGCAGGCCGATCGTGAGGCCCGCGAGCTCCGAGGGCGCGCAGTCCGCGGCCTCGGGCACGGGCAGCTCCCGGCAGGTGGCGTCGAGGGGATCGCCCCCGGCGATGCTCCGGAAGAGGGGGACGAGGTCCGCCACCCGGGGCGCCATCGGGCCGATCTGATCCAGGGAGGACGCGAAGGCGAAGAGCCCCCGGCGGGAGACCCGGCCGTAGGAGGGCTTGAGGCCCGCCACCCCGCAGAGGGCCGCCGGCTGGCGGATCGAGCCGCCGGTGTCGGTGCCCAGGGCCAGGGGCGCGTAGCCCGCGGCCACCGCCGCCGCCGAGCCCCCCGAGGAGCCGCCGGGCGTGCGCTCGGGATCCCAGGGGTTGGCGCAGGCGCCGTGGGCGGAGAAGACGGTGGCCGAGCCCATGCCGAGCTCGTCGAGGTTGGTCTGCCCGACGATCACTGCCCCGGCGGCCTCCAGCCGGGCCACGGCGGTGGCGTCGTAGGGGGGCCGGTAGCCCGCCAGGATCTTCGAGGCGCCGTCGGTCTCGACGCCCGCCATCCCGATGAGCCCCTTCACCAGGACCGGGACTCCGTCGAGGGGGCCGAGGCGCTCCCCCCGCTCGCGGCGGGCGTCGGAGGCGGCGGCCGCGGCGGCGGCGCGCTCCGGGGTCGTGCGGATCACGGCGTTGAGCTCGCCGTCGAGGGCGGCGATCCGGTCCAGGGCCGCCTGCTTCAGGCCGGCCGCGCTGTGCCTCCCCTCCTCGAGAGCGGTGGAGAGCTCGGCCAGGGTCGGCGCCGGCAGGGGGGCACGCATCTCTTCAGCCGATCACCCGGGGGACCAGGAAGGCGCCGTCCTCGGCGGCCGGGGCGTTCGCGGTCGCCTCCTCCGGCGTGAAGGAGGGCCGGACCTCGTCCTCCCGCTTGGCGCCCGTCTCGGGGGGCGCGCCGGGTGAAGGCAGCTCCGAGAGGTCCGCCTGCTGCAGGCGCTCGACGTAGCCCAGGATCCGTCGCAGGTCGCCGGCGAGGCGGGGGAGGTCCTCCTCCGCGACCTCCAGCCGGGCGAGCTTCGCGATCTTCCTGATCTGGGCTTCGTCCACGGCTCTGGACTTTGCACCCAGCGGGGGAGGCGGACAAGGGCCGCGAGCCCCCAGCGCCTCTTCCCGCTCCGCTCCCCCCATGCGAGCCTCTCCCCCCATGAGACGCAAGCTCCTCCCCGCTCTCCTCGCCCTGGCGCTCGGCGGCTGCGCCACCCTCTCGGTCAAGAAGGTGGCCGAGAAGCACCCCCCGCGGATCGTCTTCACCACCGCCATCGAGGAGGACCAGCCGGTCGACGAGATCACGGCCCTGGCCGAGCACCAGGACCGCCTCTGCCTCTCGGGCCGCTGGTTCGACCTGCCCCACACCACCCTCGGCTACCGCTACGAGCTGAAGGACGGCGGCGGCCAGGTGCTCTACGTGGGCGAGCAGGAGGTCACGGCGAGCGCCGCGACCTGGTTCACCTACAGCTGCTACGGCCGCACCAAGGCCGACGCCCCCGGCACCTGGAGCTACACCCTGACGCTGGGCGACTTCGAGCAGGCCGGCCAGATCGAGGTGGCGCCCCTGAAGCCCAAGCCCCTCAGCGCCATCATCGGCGTCCTGAAGGAGAAGAAGGGCGAGGTGATCGACGCCCTCGGCGGCCTGATGGAGGCCGCCCGGCCGAACACGGAGCCGGTCACCGACACCCCCGAGGATCAGGAAGAGGAGATCACGGAATGAAGACACGCATCACCGAGCTGCTGGGCATCGAGCACCCCATCATCCAGGGCGGCATGCACTACGTCGCCTTCGCCGAGCTGGCCGCGGCGGTCTCCAACGCCGGCGGCCTGGGGATCATCACCGCCCTGACCCAGAAGACCCCCGAGGATCTCGCGAAGGAGATCGCCCGCACCCGGGAGCTGACCGACAAGCCCTTCGGCGTGAACCTCACCTTCCTGCCCACCGTCACCGCCCCCGACTACCCGGGCTACGTGAAGGCGATCATCGAGGGCGGCGTGAAGGTGGTCGAGACCGCCGGGCGCAACCCCTCCGAGGTGATGCCCTACCTGAAGCAGGCCGGCATCAAGGTCGTCCACAAGTGCACCTCGGTGCGCCACGCGCTGAAGGCCGAGAAGATCGGCTGCGACGCCGTCTCGGTGGACGGCTTCGAGTGCGGCGGCCACCCGGGCGAGGACGACATCCCCAACATGATCCTGCTGCCCCGTGCCGCCGAGGAGCTGAAGATCCCCTTCGTCGCCTCCGGCGGCATGGCCGACGGCCGCTCGCTGGTGGCCGCCCTGGCCCTGGGCGCCGACGGCATCAACATGGGCACCCGCTTCATCGCCACGAAGGAGGCGCCGGTCCACGAGAACGTGAAGCAGGCCATCGTCGACGCCAGCGAGCTCGACACTCGCCTGATCATGCGCTCCCTGCGCAACACCGAGCGGGTGATGAACAACCCGGCGGTCGAGGAGCTCATCGCGAAGGAGCAGGCGAAGGGCGACAGCCTGACCTTCGAGGACATCATGGAGAAGGTCGTGGGCGTCTACCCGAAGGTGATGCTCGAGGGCACCATGGACGCCGGCGCCTGGTCCTGCGGCATGGTCGCGGGCCTCATCCACGACGTCCCCACCTGCCAGGAGCTGATCGACGGCATCATGAAGGAGGCCGAGACCCTCATCAACGAGCGCCTCGCCGGGATGCTCTAGACCAGAGATCACGATTCCCGATCGTCGGTGGCCTCCTGATGTGCATCCTCCGCCCCCGGGATAGGGTGGCGGCATGCGCCTCCCCGCCACGCTCTGTCTCCTGACGCTCACCCTCACGGGCTGCGGGGAAGAGCCCGCCCGCCAGGCGATCCAGCGCAACGGCGTCTGGGCCGACGACGGCGGCGCCCTCTTGCTGATGGAGGGCCGCTACACCACCCCCGATCCCGCGGCCCCCTACTTCGCCGACGGCGAGGCCAGCGACTGGGAGGTGGCCTTCGTGGAGAGCGACGCCTCCCTGGCGCCAGGGGCCGAGCTGCTGGTGCGGCCGGATCCCTCCCAGCCGGGCGGCGGCGGCCTGGCCGGGCGCGTGTGGTGGCTGCGCTCCCGGGGCCTGATCGTCCTCGAGGAGTACGGGATCCCGACGGTGATCTCCCTGGCCGAGGGCCGCGAGCTCGTCCCCCGCCTGCCGGGCGCGGAGGTGCCCACCCTCTTCGCCCCCGAGGTCGAGAGCGAGGAGGGGCTGCTCCTCGATCTGGTGCCCTCCCCCGACGGAAGCCGCCTGGCCCTCTTCCACGCCCTGGCCTACACCGAGCCGCCCGCCACGCCCGGTGGCATCGAGCAGATCCACTTCGTCCACGTGGTCTCCTGCTTCGATCTCGAGGACGGCGCGCGCTTCCTCTGGGCGAGCCGCCTCGAGCGCTGGGCCGGCACCCAGGAGCCCCTCAAGCTCGATCCGCCGGTGCCCGACACCGGCGACGTCCCGCCCGAGCCGCCGGCCCTCCCCACCCTCGGCTCCCTCCAGCGCTCGAGCCAGCTCCTCTGGGCGAAGGACGGCAGCGGCTTCTTCGTCCTCGACGGTCCGGGCGAGCCCGGAGAGGTCGCCGAGGGCGCCTTCGTCCACCTCGCCGACGGGCGGATGGAGGACCTCCTCCCCGACGCACCGGTGCCCGCCCTGGCCCTGCCCACCACCGGCGGCCCGGTGAGAGACGACGGCCTCACGCTGATGGTCGAGGAGAGCCCGGAGGATCCCAACGGCGTCCACCTGGTCGTCCACCCCGCCACCGGCTGGGTCCCCTTCGATCAGGTCTCCGAGGTCGCCCTCTCGGCCATCGACTACGCCTACTGATCCCGCCGCCCGCTCGCGGCGCCGGAGCCCTTCGTGGTGCGGCCTCGCGCCAGCGCCGCCAGCAGCTGGGCGAAGAAGCCCGAGGCGGGGACGAGCAGGAGGAGGGTGACCAGCCCCACGACCCAGGAGCTCGCCAGCCCGAGGCAGCCCAGGCCACCGAGCGCCAGGAGCACGATGGCGGCGATCCCGGTCACGCCCTCAGGCATGGTCACTCCAGCTCGCCCGGGGGGACCAGCTGCAGCTCCACCGGGGTCTGCGCCTCGCCCTCGATGACCTTCGCCCCGCTCACGTGGAATCCGGACCAGGTGCCGGCGTCGATCTCCAGCGTGCCGAGGGTGGTGGAGCCGGCGGGGACGTCCCCCGGGGCGCGCGTGATCCGCACCCGGATGTGCGAGGGACCGTAGCGCTCGGTCTGGAGCGTCAGGGGCAGGCCGCCGGCCGGGGAGCGGACCACCAGGCTCGAGGGGTCGCCCTTGAGGGAGAGCTCGATCTGGACCTCGCCCGAGAGGAGCGCGGACAGGCCCAGGGCCGCGATCGGTGTCTTCATCCGCTCATCCTAGTCGAGAGGAGCGCGTCGCCGGCTACCCGGGTGCGAGGGATCCCTCGCACCCCCCGGCGCCTGAAGGGACCTGATCCGCTGTGAGAGCCCGGATCCGGGTCCCTCCCGGATTGGTATGACCAATGCAACCGCCTCCGGCCAGGGCCCGGGGGCGACGATGCCGCGCCCGACCTCGAACCCCAACAGAGGAGGAAGGGCGATGGAGAGTCGAGACGAGCTGCGGGGACCGAAGCGACGAGGGCTGCGGATCAAGCTGATCAAGCCGGCGGAGCGCCCGCGCCCCGGGGTGCTGCTCAACCGCACGACGCGCTTCATGGACGCGGCGCTGCCCATGCTGGCCGCGCTGACACCCGAGCCCCACGAGGTGACGCTGGTCGACGAGAGCTTCGCGCCCGACCGGCGCTACGAGCCGGTGGACGTGGTGGGCATCAGCGTCTGGACCGATCTCGCGATGCGCGCCTACGCCATCGCGGATCACTACCGGAAGCGGGGCGTGACCGTGGTGATGGGGGGCATCCACCCCACCATGTGCCCGGACGAGGTGCAGGCGCACTGCGACGCGCTCGTGATCGGCGAGGGCGACCTGGCCTGGCCGGCGCTCCTCGCGGACCTCGAGGCTGGAAACCTCCAGCCCCGCTACGACTACCGCGACCGGATCCCGGAGCACCTCGGGGCGTTGCCGCTGCCCCGCCGGGACCTCTACCCCAGACTCCAGGGCCTGAACCCCGTGCCCGCCGGCGTCGGGATCGAGGCCAGCCGCGGCTGCCCCTACGACTGCGAGTTCTGCTCGGTGCTCGAGGTGCGCGGGCACCGCTACCGGCACCGGCCGGTGGAGGAGATCCTCGCGGAGATCGACGCCATCGACGCGGCGAACCTGATCTTCGTGGACGACAACGTCGCCCTGGACCGCAAGCGGGCCAAGGAGCTCTTCCGCGGCATGATCGGGATGGGCAAGCAGTGGGTGGCCGAGGCCTCGGTGGGCCTGGCCGATGACCTCGACCTGCTCGAGCTCATGCGCCAGAGCGGCTGCCGGGGTCTGATGATCGGCTTCGAGTCGGTGCAGCCGGAGACGATGGTCGGCATGAAGAAGCTCAGCCGCATGCACCTCACCCCGGTGGAGATCGTCCGGCGCTTCCACGACTCGGACATCCCGGTCATGGGCAACTTCGTCTTCGGCTTCGACCACGAGACGCCCGAGGTCTTCGATCTCACCCTCGACTTCGCCTTCCGCAGCGAGCTCGAGCTGGCGCAGTTCCGCGCGCTGGTGCCCTACCCCGGCACCCCCTTCCACGCCCGCCTGCTGCGGGAGGGGCGGCTGCTGGATCCGCACTGGTGGCGAAACCCGGACCGCCTCCCCGGCGAGGCCACCCCCCTCTTCGAGCCGAAGCGCATGAGCCGCTTGCAGCTGGCCGAGGGGATGCTGCGCCTCACCCGCGAGTTCTATGGCTGGCGGGGCCGCCTCCAGCGCCTGCGGAGCCTGCGACCCCTGCACCGCCCCCCGGTGGAGACCGCGCTGCTCCTGGGCACCGACTGGGCCTTCGGCAGCCGCTACGCGAGCGCCTTCCAATTCTCCCTGGATCGGGTCCGCGCCGAGGAGGACGTCGCGGCCGGTGTCGCGGAGCCCGCCGAGGTCCTCGCCGAGGTGTAGGAAGGACAACCGCCCTTTTCGCGAAGACCGGTTGACGGAAATCGCATTATCAGACGCAGCCGGTGGGGCGTTCGAGGGTAGAGTCTACCCTACAAGGGGGGCTCGGGGCCTCGCCATGGGGCCTGAGTGGTTCCTCGCTGCGAATCCGGCCGGTCGCGGACGCACCGCGGCCCTGCGGGCCACCGCTTCCGGGGCCTTCAGGGCTGCTCGTCCATCAAGAGGTCGTCGATGGTGGGGCCCTCGTCGAGGGCACCGCCGGGTGGGCCCCTCGCGCCGAGGGTGACGCTGCCGCGGGCTGGCGGGGTCGTCGCGAGGTGGAGGTGCTTCAGGATCCGGTGGATCACCTTCGGGTCGGTGATCACCGCGAGCACCTCCACCTTGCCACCGCACTTCTCGCAGGTCGTGACGTCCGCCTGGAAGACGCGCTTCAGCAACTCGGCCCAGGGGATCCGGCGGGGGCGGACCTCGACGTTAGTCTCGATCCCCTTCCAGTGGGCCCCACCACCCTCGGGCAGCGCCTTCAAGGGGAGCGGCGGGTACCCGGGAGGCGAGGGGGCCCGGTAGGGAAGCTCGGCCGTGGCCTTCGCCGCCAGGAGGGCGAGGGCTGGCCGGTGCTTCGAGTTCGGGGCGAAGACGCCGTGGTAGCGCACCAGGTTCTGGCCCTTCGGGGGGACCAGGTTGGCCAGGCGGCCCATCAGCTCCAGAGGATCGAGGAGGAGGCCGAGGGCCGGGGCGCGGGGGCGATAGGGGCGCTCCGGTGCGGTGGAGAGAACGCCGGGCAAGGGGCGGCGGGCGCTTCATGGCGCGTGCCGCTTCGATGAGCCTCGTCCTTTCGCGGGGTTCGAAGGGAATCGCCAAAGCCGCCGGTCCGGCAAATGGACCGTGGTCCGGGACCGAGTCCACAGGAGAGGCCGTGTACGTCGACGTGTACGTGTACGTGGACGGGCTCCTCAGAAGAGGCCGATGGCGAAGTGGAGCGCCAGGGCCTCCTCCCGGAGGACGGGATCGGGCAGGAGGTTCACGCCCAGATCGAGGGCCATCGGCCCGACCGGGGTGTCGTAGCGCAGGCCCGCCCCCGCGCTCGGCCGCAGGCGCCGCAGGTCGAGGGCCCGCGGGTCCTGCCAGATGTTGCCGAGGTCGACGAAGACCCCGCCCCGCAGGGCGCCGGCGATGGGGAAGCGCAGCTCGGTCTTGAGCAGCACGAAGGCCTCGCCCCCGGTGCTGGTGGGGCGCTTGCCCTGCACGATCGCCAGGGCGTCGTCGGTGCAGAGGGTGGGCTGGCCCAGGAGGCTCTGGCAGTCGGCGACCTGATCTCGCAGCTCGGAGCGGGCGTCCTCCGGGAAGACCGAATCCACCGGGAAGCCGCGGAGGTTGTCGGCGCCGCCCAGGAAGAAGCGCTTGGGGCCGATGGTGTTGTTGTCCCGCGAGAGGGGGAAGACCCGCCCGGCGCGCCCGGAGAGGGCCAGGGTGATCCCCTCCCCCGCCGGCAGGTACCAGCTGGCCGCGGCGGAGGTGCGCAGGAAGTGGATCGGCACCCCCACCCCGAGGTCGTGGGACCAGTCGAGGTTGGCGCTGATCAGCGCCCCGCGGGTCGGCGTGAAGGGGTCGTCCCGCAGGTCGACCGTCAGCCCCGGCCGCACGCTCACCAGCAGGGTCTGCCCCTGCTCCAGCCGCAGGCGCTCGCGATCCTCCTGGGTGAGGATCACGTCCTCGGCGGTGACCAGGCGGCCCTTGTCGAGATCGTCGAACTCCAGCTCCGCCCGGATCGAGGGGGTCCAGTTCTCGAAGACCCGGGTGCCCGCCCCCACCGAGGTGCCCATCCGGGTGAGGGTGTAGGTGGGGCGGACGTCGTGCTCGAAGGCCGCGTCGGTCCGCAGTCCCGAGAGGCGGGGGAAGCGCAGCCCGAAGCGGGCCTCCCACTCCGGGCCGGGGGCGAAGATGCGGTTGGCGCTCTGGAAGACGGGGTAGTTGGCCTTGGTGCGGACCTCGAGGGCCGAGCCGCCCAGGAAGGAGAGGTCGTCGTAGTCGGCGAAGGCGCGGGGGCCGTCCTCGGTGGAGACCCCCAGGCCCAGCTCCACCGAGCGGGGCCGCTTCTCCGAGACCACGACCACCACGTCCATCTCCTCGGCCGGGGCCTCGGGCTCGAGCAGGCGGATGGCGGCCGAGCGGTAGTTGCCCAGCTCCATCAGCTGCTGCTGCGAGCGGCGCACCGAGGCCGAGGACCAGAGGTCACCCTGCCCGAAGGTGAGGCGGGAGCGGATGAGCCCGGTCGAGGTGTGGCGGTGGCCCCGGACGATCACCCTCCCCACCCGCACCTGCGGCCCCGGCTCGGCCTCGAAGACGACGCGGGCCATCAGGCGGGTGGTGTCCAGGGCGACCTCCTGACGCACGCGCACGAAGGGGTGCCCCAGCTCGCGGTAGCGGGCCTCCATCCCCTCCCGGCTGGCCTCGATGGCGAGCAGGGAGAGCGGCGCGCCCTGCTCGACGGTCACGACCTCCCGGATGGCCTCTAGATCATCCTCGTCCACCCCGACGAGGCGCAGCTCGGCGATCCGGGTGCGCGGCCCCTCGGCCACCTGCACCACCACCCGGGCGTGCCGCCCGTCCCCGTCGCGCACCAGCTCGGGCTCGGAGACCTGGGCCCCGAGGAAACCATCCCGGCGGTAGGCGTCGCGGATCTGGGCGAGGGCGCGGGTGTAGACCTCCGGCTCCCAGACGGTGCAGGGGTCCGGGCGGCGCCGCTGCGGCCGCGCCTCCCCGGCGGACCGATCCCGGGGTCCGGCGACCAGCGCATCGACCACCGGCTCCTGGACCACCTGGGGCTCGACCTCCAGCACCTCGGCGACGGCCGCGCAGACGGCCTTCGAGAGCTGCTGGGGATCGCGGGCGTGCGCGCCGGGGAAGTCGATCCCCTCCACCACCAGTCGCTCGCCCTCCTCCACCTCGATCACCAGCAGGGTCCGCCCCCGGCCCACCGGCTCCTCGGTGGCACCGACCCGGACCTCCGCGTACCCCAGCCGGCGGTAGCGCGCCTCGATCCGGGCGACCCCCTCGGCGAGGGACGCGGGGTCGAGGGGGCGCCCCCCGGCCAGCCCCGCGAGCTCCTCGAGCTCCGCGGCGGTGAAGCGGGCGGCCCCCCGCACCTCGATCCGGGTGCGGGGCCCGGCGTCCACCCGCACCTCGAGGGCCTTGAAGGGGCCCGCCTCGCCGGGGTCCGGTCGCACCGAGATCGGCCCCACCCGGGTCCGCAGGTAGCCGGCCTGGCGCAGGAGGGTCTCGACGCGATCGAGCCCCTGATCGATCTGATCGCGCACCAGAAAGGCGCCCCGCTCCAGCTCCATCGCCGAGGTGAGCAGCGGCGGGGGCAGCCCGAGGCGCCCGACGAAGTCGATCCTCCCGAGGCGGCTGCGCGGCCCCTCCCGGATCCGGATGGCGCAGGCGACCAGCCCTCCCTCGGAGGTGCGGGTCTCCACCGTCACCTCCGGGCTGTCGAAGCCGTGGCGGCCGTAGAGTTCCGAGATGAGGCCGCGGGCGGCCTCCACCTTCCCCGGGCGGTAGGGCTTGCCACGGACGAGGCCCGAGGCGCGCATCAGCTCCTGCTCGGAGAGGCTCTCGTTGCCGCTGAAGACCACCTCGGCCAGGCGCAGGCGCGGCTTGCCCACCAGGCTCACCACCACCCCCTCGGGGGTCTGCCGCAGGTAGGCCTCGATCTGCTCGAAGCGCCCGGTCTCGTAGAGCAGCCGCACCGTCCGCCGCAGCGCCTGGCGGCTGAAGTACTGCCCCGAGCGCAGCGGCACCAGCTCGGCGGCCAGCTCGGCGTCCTCCATCCGGGAGAGGCGCAGCTCGACGCTGGCGATGCGCGGGGGCTCCTCGTACCAGCGCGGCAGGGAGGCCAGGGCCGGCGAGGCCCAGGCCAGGAGCAGCACGCAGAGGAGCCGCCTCACTCCAGCTCCCAGCGCAGCTTCAGATCGACCCCGAGGTTGCCCACCTCCGACTCGCGGTTCTCGGTGTCCCACTCGGCCTGAGCCGAGATGGTGTCGGTGATCCGCACCTCGGCGGTGGCCCGCTGGCCGGGCGCCCCGATGGGCGCGGAGTAGCGCAGGCGCAGGGCGTCGGTGAAGAGGCGCGACTCGAAGGCGACCCGCGGCTCGACCTGGCCGGTGCCGGCCGAGTAGCCGCTGGTCAGGCGCAGGCGCGGCGCGCGCAGGATCTCGTTGTCGGGCAGGAAGCGCTTCACCTGCCGGTCGAGGCCGGTGGCCGAGAAGAGGGCGTCCATCACGGCGAAGGCCGCCTCTCCGCCGTCGAGCCCCTCGGCGTCCCGGGCGGTCAGGCCCAGGGTCAGCAGGGTGAGCAGGTCCGCCTCGGCCAGCTCCGGCTCCGAGGTGAGGATCACCCGCGGCTCCTCCGGGCTGCCGAAGGCGTGCACGTGCACCCGGTAGTCGCGCACCTCCGCCTCGGCGTTCACGTCGAAGGTGGGATCGATCCGATCCGGCGACTGGAAGTCGACGACCGCGTGGCTGACCCGGAAGCGGTTGCCCCGGAATTTCGCCTCGCCCTCGAGCGCGTCGACCGTTCCCAGCAGTCCCGGCGAGGCCAGGGTGCCCAGCAGGCGCAGATCGCCCTGCAGGCGCATGTCGAGCTCGGGGGTGGCGACCACCATCGTGCCGGGCACCTGCAGGGTGACGTCGAGGCGCAGGGGGAGCGCGTCCTCGGAGCTCTCGGAGAGGGAGGCCTTGCGGGACTGCGCCCAGGGCAGCAGACCCTCGACGCCCAGCTCGGCCTCGTAGCGACCGCGGACGGCCTGGAGGTTCCCCGAGAGGAAGAGGTCCCCCGCCGGCCCATCGAGGAAGAGCGCCCCGGCGAGGGTGAGCTGGAGCTCGTCGGTGGGGGCGATGCGCACCTCGTCCAGGCGGGTGACGAGGTGGATGCGCTTGGGCATCAGCCGCTCGAGGTGCAGCTCACCGGAGAGATCGATCCGCCCGCGCCCCGCGATGCCGGTGAAGCCGTCGAAGACGACCGCCCGCTGGGAGAAGGTCACCTCGCCGCCGAGCGCCTCGATCTCGAAGGGCAGGAAGGAGGTGGCGAGCCCGGCGTTCACCACCCGGCCCGAGCCGACCAGGGTGGGCCGCTCCCAGGCGCCGCCGACGCTGGCCTGGAGCTCGAGGGTGCCCGAGGCCGCGTCCAGCTCGGGCAGGAGGGAGGCGAGAGCGGCGAGCCCCAGGGTCCCCGAGAGGGTCAGGTCGAGCCCCTCGCTCTGACCCGCGCTCCCGCGCAGGTGGATGCTGGAGGCCTCGGAGATCACCGTCAGCCCCCGGGTGGCGAGGGTGCCGTCGCGCACCTGCAGCTCGGCGCCCCCGGCGAGGGCCAGCTCCAGCTTCTCCCGCTTCACGCGCAGGCGGGTGAGCGAGAAGGCCCCCCGCCAGCTCGAGAGCCGCTCGGGGTGGCCGGTGAGGCGCAGGGAGCCCTCGCTGGCGCCGTCCCAGCCGGGCGCGAGGCGGCCCCGGGTGTCGAGGACCGGGATCCAGCGGGCGAGCTCTTGCTCCTTCCAGGCCAGCTCCAGCTCCAGCCCTCCGCCGTCGAGATCGACCTTCACCGTACCGCCGAGGCGCTCCCCGTCGAGGCCGCCGCGCAGGGTCAGGGCGTCCCCCTCCAGGGAGACCTGCACCTTCCCCTGCCCCTGATCGATGCCCCGGGTCCGCAGCCCCTCCAGGGCCAGCGCGCCGGTGACCTTCGGCACCATCCAGGTCCCGGAGGTCACCAGGTCGCCCGACACGCGGCCCTCCAGGCCCTCCCCCTCCAGCCAGTGGAGGCGCTCCAGGGGCAGCTCCCGGGTGGCGATGGAAAGCCCGAGCTCGCCGTCGATGACCGCGAAGCCCCGCACCGTGGTGAGGTCGTCCGCGCCGACGCGGATCCGCGCCTCGTCGATCTGGAAGCGCTCGCGATCGATGAGGCCGCCGCGCAGCGAGAGGGACTCGTAGGGCTGACCCTCGAGCACGCCCTTGGCCGCCCGCGCCTCGAGCTGGAAGCTCACCTTCTCCAGGGGACCCTCGACGTGGATGCTGCCGCTGGCCTCGCCGGTGGTGCCCGAGAAGCGCCGGGCGAGGGGGTGCCAGTTCTCCAGCGCCGGGATCAGATCCTCCAGCCGCCCCTCGGCCACGGCGATGTCGAAGGTGAAGTCCTTGGGGTCCTCCCCCACCCGGATCCCGGCCTCGTTCAGCACGTACTGGGTGCGCCCGCGCTGCCCGGCCGCGCCGGCCACCGAGATGACCATGTCCTCGAAGACGAGCTGCCCGGTCACGACCCCGGCCTCGATGCCGTCGACCGAGAAGGCGCGGCCCCCGAGGCGCCCCTCGATGCGCAGATCGGAGTAGGGGCCGGTGAGGGAGAAGGGCCCCTTCACCACGCCGCTGTAGGGCATGTCGGCGATCCGGGGGATGTCCTGGCCCAGATCGATCGAGTCGGCCAGGCCCGTGAGCGCCACCGGGGCGTTGCCGGAGAGCGGGAAGTCGCCCTGAACGTTCACCCGGGAGTTCGCCAGGGCGACCTCGCCGCCCGTCACCGAGATGGTGTCGGCAGTCACCCGCACCGGCGTCTTCACCGTGGCCGGCGGGAGGGTGAGGAAGGTCTCGTCGGGGCGGCCCGGGCCCTCGCGCACCGGGCGGTCGAGGGTGACGAAGTCGACGACCTGGAGATCCGCGGGTCCCCGGAGATCGAGGGGGTGCAGGCTGCCCTCCAGGCTGCCGCCGCCGGAGATCCGGGCGTCCACCCAGGCGCCCGGCAACCCCAGGGAGCCGACCAGGGCCTCGAGGGAGCCCTCCTTCACCTTCACCGCCAGGCGCGCCGGATAGGGCTCGGCCAGCCCGATGGTCCCCTTCACCTCGAGCTCACCCTTCATGGCGTCGGTGACGAGGCGGGTGAGCTGCACCTCCTCGCCCTCCAGCGTGGCCTCGATCGAGCTGTTGCCGATCCAGAAGTGATCCAGGCTGGCCTCCCGGAAGTGGAGCGCTCCCCCCAGGCCCGGATCGAGGATCGAGCCGCTGCCGTTCACCTTCAGGGCGAGCTGGCCCCGGGCGGTCTCGCGCAGCTCGGGCGAGGCGCCGGCGAGGGTCAGCCAGCGCTCGAGCTCCCCCTCCACCTCGGCGCTCCAGGCGGCGCTCAGCTCACAGAGCGAGACCCGGCCCTCCCGGAGGTGGGTCGCGAGCCCGCCGACCTCCGCCGAGATGCCGCCGGTGGTGATGATCATGCCCTCGGTCTGCACCTCGCCCTCCGCGGCGACCCCGGAGAAGGAGAGCGGCTCGGCCGCGCCGACGTGCAGCGTGCCGCTGGCGGAGGCGATGCGGGCGCTCAGGGACTGTCCCCAGCCCCGGGTGGAGACACTCAGGTCCGCGACCTCGAGGAAGGGCGCGTCGCCCCGCCGCAAGGTGAGCTCGGCCTCCTCGACCTCGCCGGAGAGGACCCTCAGCGGCAGCTCGGGCAGCCCGCAGCCGTCCCAGGTCGCCGCCGCCGGATCGCGGGCTGCCTCGAGCCGGGCGAGGTCCACGCGCAGGCGCGGACCCCGCACGACCAGGGAGTCGACCAGCACCTGCTCCGAGGGGGCCTGGACCTCCCGCAGCTTCAGCTCGAGGCGATCGACGTCCAGCTCGATCCCCCGCCGGGGAGAGCGGATGGCGACGTCGTGGAAGGCCAGCGCGACCGAGAGGGGATCCAGCTCACAGCGGCCCACCAGCACCGTTCCGTCCACCCACTTCGCGCCGCGAGCCTCGATCTGGGCGCAGAGGAGATCGGCGGCGGCCTGCGAGCGCAGGAAGGCAAAGGAGCCCACCACCAGGAGGGCGAAGATCAGGAGGAAGAGCGCTGCAAGTGGACGCCTCATTCAGGCGCTCACCCCGTCTTCAGGGACTCCAGGTACGCGTCGATCTCGGCCAGGTCGACCCGGCCGGAGGCCTTGCGCGCCGGCTTGCCGTCCTCGACCTCGGGGACCAGGCCGGCCTGGCGCTGTGCGGTCTGCCGCCGCTGCACCTCCAGCGCCTCGTCGAGGCCGAGGTCCCGGGCGATGCGCTCCATCAGCGCGGCGTCGATCACCTGGGCCCGGGACACATAGCCCTCGAAGAGGGCGTTGTCGCAGAGGGTGTTGATCACGCGGGGCGTGCCGGTCGAGTAGGTGTGGACCACCTCCACCGCCTCCTTCGCGAAGGGCACCCGGCTGGCGCCGGCGAGGCGCAGGCGGTGCTTCACGTAGGAGCGGGTCGACTCGATGTCGAAGGGGTTGAGGCGGTACTTCAGCGCCACCCGCTGGGCCAGCGGGGGATCGAGCTTCAGGTTCTCCTCGATCTCCGGCAGCCCGAAGAAGACGAAGGAGAGGAGCTTCCGCTCGGGGACCTCGAGGTTGAGCAGGCCTCGGAACTCTTCCATCAGCTCGCGGGAGGCGAGCATCTGGGCCTCGTCGATGAGGACGACGGCCTTGCGCCCCTCCTCGTAGATCTGCACCAGCCGCTGGTAGAGCTGGGAGAGGAGCGCCAGCTTCTCCTGCGCCGGGCTCTCCACGCCCAGCTGGAGCGCGATGCGCTTGAGCAGCCAGGAGGCGGTGATCCCGGCGTGGATGATGACCAGGAGCGCGGCCTCGTACTCTTCCTCCGGCAGGTTGTCGAGCATCCGCCGGGCCAGGGTCGTCTTGCCGTGCCCGATGTCCCCCACGCAGATCGCCAGGCCACGCATGGTGCCGGCGGCGTGCATCAGCCGCAGCAGCGCCTCGGAGTGCTGCGGGCTGTTGTAGTAGAAACGGCTGACCGGCGCGTTGGAGAAGGGCTCCTCGGCCAGGCCGTAGAAATCCAGGTAGCTCATTTAGGGCCGGGCTCCTGCGCTAGACATAGTCGACCTTCCCCGGCTTCCGCGTCGAGCGCGCCGCGCCCGAGCCCCCACCGCCATCCGACCCGTCATCGTCGTCCCCGGCGACGCCGTTGCGCGATTTGCCCCCACCTCCGAGACCGGCCAACCGCTCCTTGACGTCCCGGTACTTCGGATCCATCTCGGCGACCTTCTTGAAGTAGAAGCGCGCCTCCTCGGCGTCGTCCATGGCCACGCCGAGCTCTCCGAGCTCGTAGTAGATCGCCTTCTCGGTCTCCGCCGTGGCCTTCTCGTCCATCAGGGCCTGCTTGAATGCCTCGATGGCGGCCTCGAACTGCCCCAGCTCCTTCTGGCAGGTGCCGATGTTGGTGAGGGCGTCGATCCGCTTCGCCGGCGAGTTGGCGGCGAGCTCGAACTCACCGATGGCGTCCGCGACCAGGCCCATCTCCCGGTAGGCGATGCCCAGGTCGTAGTGGGTGTCCGCGTCGTCCTTGCTCACGGCCTCCGCGACGCCCTTCTTGAACTCGGAGAAGACGTCGTCCGCCGAGACCTGCAGGTCGTCGATGGGCGCGGCCGCCGAGTTGTCGTCGAGGTCGGCCAGCTCGTCGGCCAGCTCCCCGGCCAGATCGAAGTCGTCGAAGGCCTCGCCTCCGAGGCCGTCGGTCTCGCCCGGGTGGTCGAGGGAGGGCGCCGAGAAGTCGTCCGCCTCCTCGTCCTCGTCGGCCTCGAGCTGGGACTGCAGCCGCAGGGCCTCGGCGTTGCCCGGATCCGCGGCGAGGATGTTCGCCAGCACCTCGGCGGCCTCGTCGGGGAGCCCCTGCTGGATGAAGAACTCCGCCTCCTCCAGCTCGTCGGCGATCTCCTCGGGGGTCTTCCTCGGACCGCCTCGCGCGATCTCGGTCCCCTGGGGCTCGACGACGGGCTCGAAGCCGCCGTCGTCGTCGGGGATGGCGAAGGGATCGTCGCCGGGAGCGGTCAGCTCGGGCTCGTCGTCGAGCTCGAAGTCGCCGCCGGCGTAGCCCTTCCGGACGTCCTCCAGCTCGGGGAGGTCCTTGACCGAGAGCATCTCGGTGGTCTGGGTCTCGTCCTCGAAGTCGAAGTCGCCGGGGGCCGAGTCGAGATCCACCCCGCTGTCGAGGTCGTCGTCGAGGTCGCCGTCGAGATCGTCGTCGAACTCGTCGGCAGCGGAGGGCGCCGCGAAGTCGTCCTCGAGGAAGTCCTCCTCCTCGACCTCGACCCCGTGATCGACCGAGAAGTCCGCGTCCTCGTCGACCCCGAAGTCTTCGTCGTCGTCCGCGACCGCGAAGTGGCCTTCGTCGTCCTCGACCGCGAACTCGTCGTCGGCGGCGACCTGGAAGGTGTCGCCCTCGTCGTGGGAGCCCACGTCGACGGGGAGGCCGTCGTCACCGAAGTCGTCGTCGTCGTCCGCGCCGAAGTCCTCGTCCTCGGCGACGAGGAACTCGTCCTCGTCGTCTCCGGCGAGGATGACCTCGTCCTCGACCACCGCCGTGCCCTGATCGAGGAAGGAGATCGACTCGACCTCGGGCTGCCCGAGCTGAGCGATGAAGCCCTGCACCTCGGGGAGGTGGGGCGCGATGTTCATGATCTCCGAGAGGTACTCGCGGGCCTGATCCGGCCGGGTGTCCTTGGTCAGCGCGATGAGGGTGACCAGCTCGGCGCCGGCGGACTGCATGTCCCCCGAGTCCTTGTAGAGATCCTTGGCCTTCTCGTGCCCGGGGATGCTGTTCGGATCGACCCCGAAGACCTTCTTCAGGTGCTCGAGCGCCTTGTCCTTGAGACCGTACTTCACGTAGACGTCGGTCTCGGTCAGGAGCCGGGTCACGTCGGCCGGATCCTGCTGCGGGGGCGCCGCCGCCGCCCCACCCGCGCCGGGGGGGCGCCCGGCCGGAGGCGCCATCGCGCCCGGGGGCGGTCCGGCTGCGGGGACGGCCGCCGCGGGCGCCGGAGCCCGGCCGGTGGCCGCGAGGGCCTCGGGATCGTCGGGGGCGAGCGAGAGCACCTTGTTCCAGGCGTCACGCTGCTCGTCGATCTGGCCGTTGTCCGCGTAGATCTTGGCCAGCTCCTTGTAGACGGAGATGGTCTTGTTGGCCTGCCCCAGGTCGAGGAAGGCGCGCGCCAGCAGGTGGAGGGTCTCCACGTCCTGCGGATCGGACTTGAAGCAGACCTGCAGCTTGGCCAGGGAGCGCTTCGTGTCGCCCTTGGTCAGGTAGATGTTGGCCAGCTCCCGGGTCAGCGGGATGTCGTCGGGCTGGTGGTAGATCAACCGCTCGCAGACCTTGATGTAGTCGTCGATGCGGTTGCGCTCCTTGAGGTAGGTCGCGGCGTTGCGGAACTCCTGGACCGCCTCGGCGACCATCCCCTCCTTGGAGTACATCTCGGCCAGCTTGATCCGGGAGGCGACGTTGTCCGGATCGAGATCCAGCATCCGCCGCAGGGTGTCGAAGCTGGCGCGGTTGTTCCCGGTGCGCTCGTAGTAGGCCGCCACGGACTGGTACTGCGCCATGGCGTCCGACATGAGGCCGAGCTGGTGGTAGAGCTCGGCGAGCTTGAGGTTCACCTCGACCCGGTCGGGATCCAGCTTGAGGATCTGCTTGTAGACGGCGACGGCCTTGAGGAAGAAGCCCTGCTGACCGTAGGACTCCGCGACCAGGATGTAGGTCTCCGCGGCGCCCCGGTTGTCACCCTTCTTCGCCTGCAGGTCACCGATCTTCAGCCGCGAGCGGACGTCGGATGGATCGGCCTGGAGTACCTTCTCGTACTCCTTGATGGCCTTGTCCAGCTGCCCCTTCTGGATGAACTTCTGGGCGTTCTGGATGACCTTGTTCTTGTCCATCGATGTCGTTTCACGTCGCGAGGATCGTCCGATGCCTCGCTCCCGTGTGCCTCGCTATCCGGCGAACTGCTGTCGCGCTGCCGTCTTCCCCGTGGGTTCTTGTTGATGGATCGGCCCCGGGAGTCGGGCGTGGCGCACGATGGCGCACACGAACGCCTCCGGTTCGCCCGCGCCCGAGCCCGCGACCGAGGTGCCGAGTTCTTTTGGAATTTCGATGATTTAGGCTGCGCTCCGAGGTTTCCGGCGCAAGAGCCGCAAGCTGTGACGGTATCGGAGGATGGTGAGGGCAGTCAAGGCCGCACCTTTCCCGTCCCAGAGTAGACAAGCCCCGGAGATCCCTCAACTTTTCACCCCCGAGCCGGGGGGCGGCCCGGCCCGGGAGGGCCGTCACGCGCCGCTTCAGTCCTCGAGGATCTGCGGGACGATCCGGGTGTCGTAGTTTCCGGCCCGGAAGGACTCGTTCTTGAGGAGCCGCCGATGGAAGGGGATGTTGGTGGAGATCCCCTCGATCACCATCTCGCCCAGGGCGCGGTCGAGGCGCGCGAGCGCCGTCTTGCGGTTCTCGGCGTAGACGATCAGCTTGGCCAGGAGGCTGTCGTAGTAGGGCAGCACCCGGTACTGCTCGTAGATGGTCGAGTCCACCCGCACCCCGAAGCCCCCGGGGGCGTGGTAGCCGGTGATCAACCCCGGGGAGGGAGCGAAGGTCACCGGATCCTCGGCGTTGATCCGCGCCTCGATGGCGTGCCCCCGGAAGATGATGTCCTCCTGGCTACGCCCGAGCTTCTCCCCCGCCGCCAGCCGGATCTGCTCGCGCACGAGATCGAAGCCCGTCACCAGCTCGGTGACCGGATGCTCGACCTGGATCCGGGTGTTGGTCTCCATGAAGTAGTAGCGGTTCTGCTCGTCGAGGAGGAACTCGACGGTCCCCACGGAGGTGTAGCCGACCTTTCGCAGGGCCTCGACCGCCGCGTTCCCCATCTCGTCGCGCAGGGCCTTGCTCACCGCGGGCGAGGGAGACTCCTCCAGGAGCTTCTGGTGCCGTCGCTGGACCGAGCACTCGCGCTCCCCGAGGTGGATGATGTTGCCGTAGGCGTCGGCGATGATCTGGATCTCGATGTGGCGGGGCGCCTCGACGTAGCGCTCGAGGAACATCTCACCGTTGCTGAAGGCCGCCTCGGCCTCGGCGCTCGCCATCTCGAAGGCCTGGGCGACGTGGTCGAGGTCGCGGACGATCTTCATCCCCCGCCCGCCCCCGCCGGCCGAGGCCTTGAGGATCACCGGCAGCCCCAGCTCCCGGGCGAGGGCCTCCGCCTCCTTGGCGTCCGCCACCGGCCCGGGCGAGCCAGGCAGCAGCGGCAGGCCCGCCTCGGCCATCGCCCGCCGGGCCTCCACCTTGTTGCCCATCAGCCGGATCATCTCCGGCGAGGGGCCGATCCAGGTCAGGCCGCAGGAGCCGCAGACCTCGGCGAACTCCGCGTTCTCCGAGAGGAAGCCGTAGCCCGGATGGACGGCCTGCGCGCCGCTGATCTCGGCCGCCGCGATGAGGGCCGGGACGTTGAGGTAGCTGTCCCGCGCCGCCGGCGGCCCTATGCAGACCGAGTCGTCGGCGAAGCGAACGTGGGGCGACTCGGCGTCGGCGGTCGAGTGGACCGCCACCGTGGTCATGCCCAGCTCCCGGGCCGCCCGGACCACCCGGAGGGCGATCTCACCGCGGTTGGCGATCAGGATCCGATCGAACATCGACGTCGCCCCCTTAGGCCGGATCGATGACGAAGAGAGCCTCTCCGAACTCGACCGGCTGCCCGTTCTCTACGAGGATCTCGAGCACCTTGCCGGAGACGTCGCACTCGATCTCGTTCATGAGCTTCATCGCCTCGACGATGCAGAGGGTCTGGCCCTTGGAGACCTTCTCCCCCACCCCGCAGAAGGGCGACGACTCGGGCGAGGGCGCCCGGTAGAAGGTCCCGACGAAGGGGGAGGTGATGACGTGGCCCTCAACGATCGCCGCCACCGGGGCGCCCGCCACCGGCGCCGCGGCCGCCGGGGCCGGCGGCGCCATCATCTGCGTGGGCATCCCCATCACCGTGGTCGCCCCCTCGGGCCCCCGGCGGATCGTCCAGCGCTCTTCCCCGTTGCGCCACTCGACCAGGGAGACCTCGGTCCCCTCCAGGATGGTGACGATCTCCCGCAGCTTGTCGGTATCCATGATCTGCTAGTTCGCTCTCTCGAGGTACTCGCCGCTGCGCGTGTCGACCTTCACGACCTCGCCCTCGTTGATGAAGAGCGGAACGTGAACGATGTGGCCGCTCTCGAGGGTCGCGGGCTTGCTCGCGCCGGAGACGGTGTCGCCCTTCACGCCCGGATCGCACTGCACGATCTTCAGCTCGACGGTGTTCGGCAGGTCGACGCCGATCACCCGGCCCTCGAAGAAGAGCATCGAGCACTCGATGTTCTCCTTGAGGAAGTTCACCGCGTCGCCGAGGGTCTCCTTCGTGACGAAGGTCTGCTCGTAGCTCGAGGTGTCCATGAAGTAGTAGTTCTCGCCCTCGGCGTAGAGGTACTGCATGTTCTTCTCTTCCATGTCGGGCTTCTCGAACTTGTCGCCCGAGCGGAAGTTGCGCTCGTTCACGTTGCCCGTGAGGAGGTTGCGCCACTTCGTCCGGACGAAGGCGCCGCCCTTGCCCGGCTTGACGTGCTGGAAGTCGACGATGATGCAGGGCTGGCCCTCGATCATCAGCTTGAGGCCCTTGCGAAAGTCCGTGGTGGAAAGCATCTGCCTGCCCTCTCTTCTCTTCAGTCCGTGTGTTCAGCGAGCCGAAGCGCCGCCTCGATGCCGAGGAGGTAGCTCGCACTTCCCATTCCAGTAATCACGCCGCTGGCCACCGCACCGGTGAGCAGCCGCTGACGAAAGTCTTCCCGGCCGTGCACGTTGGAGAGGTGCACCTCGACGACCGGCAGCCCGGCCTCGACCGCGACGCTGAAGGCGTCCCGCAGGGCGACCGAGGTGTGCGCGTAGCCGCCGGGGTTCACGACGACGGCGTCGAAGGCCCCCTCCCCGCCGTGGCTCGCCGGCAGGGCCTCGTGGAGCCACTCCACCAGCGCCCCCTCCAGGTTGCTCTGCCGGCACGCGACCTCGACCCCCCGGGCCTGCCCGGCCTCCACGAGCCGCGCGTCGAGCGCGGCGAGGGTCTCGCTCCCGTACTGCGCGGGATCCCGATGCCCCAACAAATCGAGGTTGGGCCCATGTATGACCAGCAGCTTCACGGCCTGTCGGGCCCTCGGTCGCCTGAGATCGCGGGCCTAGAGCTCGGCGGCGAGCATCGAGGAGGCGATCCGGAGCTTGTAGCGCGCCTTGCCGTAGTTGGCGTCCGGGAGGACCGCCAGCACGGCGTAGTACTCGTCGGTGAGCCGACGGCTCAGGGTCAGCAGCCGCTCGGTCTCGACCGCGAGCTGCTTCAGCCCGCCGGTCTCGAGCACCTCGCCCGCCTGCACGAGCTGGGAGAGGATGGCGGTGTACTCGACCAGGAGGGTCTGGATGTCGATCTCCAGGAGGTCGTCACTGGCTGACGCCTCGACGGTGTCGATCGCGATACCATCCATGCCCATCACGCTGGCGGCGACAGCGCCGTCCACCGAGTTGACGAGTCCTTCGAGTTGCTCCCTGAATCCCATCTTTGGCCCTCTATCTATCGAAGATCAGGGAAGTAGTCAGCGCCCTCCCGAAAGTCAAGGCGCCCGCCGGCCCCGCGCTTGCGGGACGGGCGGGCGCTCTTGGTGGAGATGCCCTCCCCGAAGGTCGGGGAGCGGACGCTAGAGGCAGAGGCCGGGGTAGCGCCCCGGAGAGCCGCAGCTCCAGGCGGCCGGCTCGACGCCGCCCGCACAGAACATGCAGCGGTTGCAGATCTCGACCGGGAACGAGACCGTCGAGCTGAAGAGCCCCTGACCGTTCTGCATGTGGCCCTCGATCTGCGTGTTCACGATGATCGTGGCCCGGGCGCTCGGATCGGAGAGGGAGCCCTCGCTGGCCAGCACCGCCGAGACGTCGCGGGGGACGATGTTGACCCAGATGCCGGCATCGCCGCCGGCCTCGATGGTGCCGGACATCGGCGTCTCGCGCTCCCCCAGGCTCTCCATCAGGCCCTGGAGGTCCTGCTCGACCGCGCCGTAGGAGACCACCGCCCGCTCGATGATGAAGTCCCGGCTGTTGAGGCGCTCGGAGCCCTCGTCGGTGTTCACCTCCATGTTGTTCTTCGCGGTGAAGGACTGCCAGAGGAAGGCGTTCGTCGCGCCCACGTCGAAGAAGCCGGCTGCGACCGGGGTACCGCTGGGATCGGCGAGGCAGGATCCCGTATCCCCATCGACGTCGGGCACGGTGGCGTGCACCAGCTGCACGCTCATCTCGTTCGGGACGCAGGCGGTGAGGGTCAGGGAAGCGGCCAGGGCCACGCTCATCGGAAAGAAACGCTTCATTGCCATCTCCTTGTGGGGTCCAGAATACCCCGGGCTCCGTCGCTTGTCAGAGAAATGACCTCCACCCCTTCGGGGGTCGGGAGGACGAAATCCAGGGCCTCGCCCCGGCGCTTCTTGTCCGCCTCCAGGCGCTCCCACACGAGGGGAGAGAGGCGGCGATCCAGATCCACCGGCAGGCCCCAGCCGGCGAGGAGGGCCTTCACCCGGTCCTCGCGCTCCGGGGGCCCCAATTCCAGGGCGGCCGCGAGGCGCAGGGCGGCCAGGAGGCCGAGGCCCACGGCCTCGCCGTGGCGCAGCGGGGGCCGCTCGGCGTCCCCCGGATCCCCGGGCTCCAGGGCGTGACCGAGGGTGTGGCCCAGGTTCAGGTGGATCCGCGCGCCCCCCTCCCGGGGGTCGGCCTCCACGCAGCGGGCCTTCTGCCCGGCGCAGCGCAGCACCACCTCGGAGAGGTCCCGCGGCATCCGCAGGCCCTCGGCCCACGCCAGGCCGGCGTCCCCCTGGAGGAGGGCGTACTTGGCGACCTCTCCGAAGGCCGAGCGCCGCTCCTCCCCCGGGAGCGTCTCCAGGGTCTTCAGGGAGGCGACCACCAGGTCGGGCTGGTGGAAGGCGCCCACCAGGTTCTTGCCGAGGCGGTGGTTCACCGCCGTCTTCCCCCCCAGGGCCGCGTCGATCATGCCCAGGAGGGTCGTGGGGAGCTGGATCAGGTGGCAGCCCCGCTTCAGGAGCGCCGCGGCCAGGCCGGCGAGATCGGTGGCGCTGCCGCCGCCGAGGCCGAGGACCGTCGAGCCCCGCTGCAGGCCCGCGGAGAGGAGCCCGTCGAGGACCCCCTCCAGCACCGCCCAGCGCTTGCAGTCCTCTCCGGCCGGCACCGGGATCACGGCGACCCGGTAGCCGCGGGCCTCGAGGGCCTCGCGCAGGGGCGCCCCGTGAAGGCCGAGGACGACCTCGTCGGCGACCAGCCCCAGCTGCTCCCGGCCCTCTCCCGGCGGGAGGGTCTGCTGGATCCAGTCGGCCGCGGCCGCCAGCCCGCCCTCCGTGATGATCAGCTGATGACCGGCCCCGGGCACCCGGAAGGGCACCGAGCGCCCGAGGTGCGCGAGGACCTCCTGCAGGAGCAGGGCAGCGAGCTCATCGGGCGAGCCGTCGCTGGTGTCGAGGCGTAGATCGGCGCGCGCGTAGACCGGCCCGCGCTCGGCCTGGAGTCGCGAGAGGCGCTCGGCCCGGGCCGCGGGGGTGTCGGCGCCCTCCAGGAGGGGGCGCCCCTCGGCGCTCGCCCGCAGGGCCAGGACCTCGGGGGGCGCCTCGAGGGAGACCACCACCGCCCCGGCCTCCCGGGCCAGCGCCCAGGCGCCGGCCTCCAGGAGCGCGCCGCCGCCGCAGGCGATGACCGCCGGCGGGCCGGCCAGGAGCTCCCGGAGCGCCTCGCGCTCGAGGCTCCGGAAGGCCGCCTCGCCCTCCTCCGAGAAGATCGCGGGGATCGAACGCCCCGCGCTCTCCTCGATGCGGGCATCGAGATCGTGGGCCGGGAGCGCCAGCGCCGAGCCGAGGGGGCCCGCGAGGGTGCTCTTTCCGACGCACATCGGCCCGATCAGGAGGATGCTCCGATCGGGCCGATGCCACATCTCGAGCCCGCTGTGGGACGCTCTAGAGCGCACCCACCGTCGAGGCGCTGCGGTTGACGATGCGCGGCGTGATGAAGACCAGCAGCTCGGTGCGCTGATCCTGCACGTTCTTCTTGCGGAAGAGCCAGCCGAGGATCGGGATCCGGGAGAAGCCCGGGACGCGGTTGTTCGCCTCGGAGTTCTGCCGGGTGTAGACGCCGCCGATGACGGTGGTGTCGCCGTCCTTCACCATCACCGTGGTCTTGGCCTCCTTCTGCGAGATGGAGGGCTGACCGTTGGCGCCGGTGAGCTGCGGGTTCGGCTGGTTGTTGGTGACGTTCACGTCCATCAGGATCGAGCCGTTGGTGGTGACGTGAGGGGTCACGTCCAGCTGCAGCTTGGCCTGGATGAAGGTGGTGTTCACGCCCGCGGCCGACACCTGCGAGAAGGGAATCGACAGACCCTGGGAGATCGTCGCCTTCTGGTTGTCGAGGGTCACGACCTTCGGCGCGGAGATGGTCTTCACCACACCGTCGTTCTCCATCGCGGAGAGACGCAGGTTGAGGTTGGCGGCGCCGCCGGCGGAGCCGAAGATGAAGCCGAGGCCACCACCGGAGTTGGTGCCGATGGGCGCCGGCATGTTGACCATGAAGTTCGGCGTGTCGGAGGTGCCGCTGACCGGGGTCTGGCCGTCGGCCGCGGAGCCGGCCACCGAGACGATGTTCGGGAAGACCAGGCCGGTCGGGTTGCCGTGGGTGGGCGACATGGTGATGTTGCCACCCCACTGCACGCCGATCTCGCGGGTGAAGTTCACGTTGGCCTCGACGATCCGCGACTCGATCTGGACCTGCGGGGTCTCGGAGTCGAGCTTCTGGACCAGCTGCTCGGCCTTCGTCAGCGCCGCGGAGACGTCCTTGATGATGAGGAAGTTGGTCCGCTTGTCGACGGTGACCACGCCGCGCTCGGTGAGGATCTCCTGGACCCGCTTGGCCATCTCGTCGGCCTTGGCGAAGTTCACGCCCACCAGCCGCACCTTGAGGGGCTCGAGCTTCTTGCGGGACTCGCGCTCCTTCACCTGCAGCTCACGCTCCTTGGCGAGCTGCTCGGCCGGGGCGATGCGGATGATGTTGCCGAAGGTCTCGCGGCCCAGGCCCTTGGACTTGAGGATGAGATCGAGGGCCTGATCCCAGGGCACGTTGCGCAGGCGCAGGGTGATCTTGCCCGACACGTCGTCGGAGACCACGATGTTCCGCTTGCTGACCTCGGCGATGAGGCGCAGCACGTTGTGGATGTCGATCTCCTTGAACTCCAGGTTGACCCGGCGGCCGTGGTAGCCCTTCCGGGCGCGCTCACCGCTGCTGGCGACGCTCATGGCGCCCTCGGAGGTCAGGCCGGCGGTCTCGATGGCGGCCGGGCCGAGGGTCCCCTCGGTGTCCTTGTCACCGTTCTGCACCACGCCGGCAGCGCCGAAGTCGAACTCCCAGGAGAGGCCGCCCCGCATGGGGACGATCCGGGAGCGCACGGGCTCGGCGAGGGTGGCGACCACCTTCACCCGATCGGGCTCGGTGGGATCGGTGAAGGCGGTGACCGCCTTGACGGCGCCACCGTAGGAGGAGGCGTCGAAGGTCTGCTCGAGGCTCTTCTCGAGGCCGGTGCCCGCGAGGGTGAGGACCGCCGTGCGGGGGTCGGGCTGCGAGACGCGGTAGCGCACGCGCCCGGCCTCCTGCATGCCGACCACGACCCGGCCGGTCTGCTCGCTGCGAGCGTAGGTCAGGGCCTGCACCATCCCCCGCTTCGGGGTGTCGGCCTCGGTGGCGTCGTCCGCCGGCTCGCTCTCGGCGAGGATCGCGGCGGCGTCGGGGGCCTTGCGCACGCGGAGGGCGACGCCCTTCCGGGTGCGGACGACGTCGTAGTCGCCCATGGTGTCGGCGCGGCCGTCCACGACCACCCGGACCCGATCGGCGTGCTTGCCGATGCGGACGTTCTTCACGGTGTCGGAGCGGCGCAGGGCCTGGGTCTGGGCCCGCTTCGGCGCCTGGGTGATGCCGACCAGGTCGAGCGCCAGGCGAGAGGGGTTCACCAGCTCGATCCACTCCACCTTGGAGGGCTGACCGTCGGTGTCCATCGCCACGGTGGTGAGGGCGCCGTCGACGCCGGTCCGGATGGCCAGGAGCTTGCTGCCCGTGCGGCGGCCGGCCGGGAGGACGTCCTCGTCCTGCGCCAACGCGTTCTCGGGGAGCTCGCTGCTCGGCTCGGCCGGGGACTCGTCCACCAGCTCGACCTTCGCGACCTCGGCGGGCTCGTCGGCGCTCGCCGCGCTCACCGCCGGCTCCTCGGAGACGGTCTCCTCGGTCTGGCTGGCCAGCGCGTCCTGCTCCGGCACCGTCACCTCGGAGGACTCGGCCGATGCAGCGGCGGTCTCGGTGGCGGTCGGGGCCGTGGCCGAGCCCTCGTCGCTGCGCACCGTCACCAGCACGTCGTTGCCCGAGGCCTTGACGTCGTAGTCGGCCCCGTCGACGAGGACGACCATCACCCGCCCGACCTTCGCCTCGGCGTCGTCGAACTGGGTCGTCATGATCGCCTTCACCGCCGGGGTGTCGACGTCGACCAGCCGCTCGACCTTCGAGATGTCGGTGGTCGAGAGATCGACGACGATCCGGGTCGGCTCGGCCAGCTTGAAGACCGTGTAGGTCGGACGCTGGGAGCCGAGGATGCGCACCTCGGTCACCGATCCGCGCTCGTTGACCTCGACGGCCCGGACCTCGTTGAGACTCGCCGCAAAGGCGACCTGGCTCACGGCCGTCAGGCCCGTGACCAGAAGGCATGCGAGAAGCATCCGAACAGCATTCCAGCTCTCCCGCTGTCCGTGCTCGATGCCGAGCTTTCGATCCTGGCTGATGGCGTGCCTCATCCACGTTCTCCTTGCGGTACCCAATGGTCTGTCGCGCGTGGCCACTGTTCTTCTACCTTCGCTTCACTCTCGCCCGGTTTCGGTCGTCTGTGAAAAAAACGACCTTCCCCTACCCGCCCTTGGCGAGCTGCTTCTCCATCTTGATCTCACGGTCCGTCTTCGGGAGGCACCGCTGGCTCTTCACCGCGGTGACCGCGCCCGAGGCATCCCGGAGCTGCTCGGTGATGACGATGCAATCCCCTCGGATGGCCGTCACCTTGCCCCAGTTCTTCCCGACCAGGGCGCCTCGCCGGACGACGTGCCCGACGTTCTCGGGATCGACGAGCATCGCCATCGGCGAGCCGGTCCCGGTGATGGTCGCACGCAGCTGGAGCTGCTCGACCCCCCAGCGCTGCAGCGGTCCGCGCTCGCGCTCGGGGCGCCCGTCCTCGTCCGGACCCTTCACGATCCGGATGTCCACGTAGGGAGAGCGGAAGGGATCCCGCTTGCCGATGGGGTTGTAGACGTACTCGGCCTCGGTGGCCGCCTCGGCGGTCTCCGTGGTCGTGGTCTCGGCCTCGAGCTCGGCCTCGGCCTCGGCGGCGGTCGTACCGGTCGCGGTCGGCGGCAGCGCGGCGGCCGGCGTGGGCGGCGGCGCGGCGGCCGGCGGAGGCGCGTCGTCACCGCAGGCGGCGACGAGCAGGAGCGCCGGAACGAGGACGAGCAGTCCGTGGCGTCGTAGATGCATCATCACTGTGCCCCCTCCACTCTCGCTGCGGAGTCACCCGCGAAGCGGAAGGTGGTGGCCATGTATCTGGCCGAGAGCACCACCTTGTCCGCCAGGACCTTGGGCGAGCCGAACTCGATGTTGTTCACGTTCACGATTCGCTTGAGCTTGCTCACGCTGTCGAGGAAGACGGCGATCTCGTGGTAGCCGCCCTCGACCGACATCTTGATGGGGATCTTGAAGTAGAACTCCCCGTCGCGAGCCTCGGCCATCGGCTTGAGGGTCCGCATCGAGAGGCCGGCCTTCTTCGCCAGCTCCGAGAGCTGGGTGAGCAGGTCGTCGATCCGGATGTCCTCGGGCATCTCGGTCAGCGCCTCCTTCAGGCGCTGCTCGACCACCTCGAGCTGCCGCTTGTACTGATCGAGGTTGTTGGCGACCTGCTGCTTCTTGGTGAACTCCGCCTCTCTCTCGGCGCGAGTCCGCTCCAGCCGCACGGTCTTCTCCTCGATCTCGGCGATGCCGGGGAAGAGGAAGTAGTTGGCAGCGGTCACCAGCACCACCACCCCGGCGAGAGCCCCGAGCTTGGTGCCCAGCGGGATCTTTACGAGTTTAGAAATGAGCTCTTCCATCGTGCCTTCCCGAGTTTCTCGCCCTAGATGGCCGAGTAGTCCGCCTGTCCCGTCAGCTTGAAGTTGACCACCTCGCCCTCGCCCGCAGGCGAGGCCACGAGGGTCGCGTCGACCAGCCGCACTCCCTTGAAGGAGGGCGAGGCCTGGAGCGCCGAGATGAAGATCGCGAGATGCTCGTGGGACATGGCCTGCCCCTCCATCGTCATCCCGCCGCCCTTCTCGGCCATCGTCGTGAGCCAGACCTCCTTCGGGATCAGGGTGGCGAGGCTGCCCATCATCTTCACCGGACCGGTGCGCTTCTTGCGCAGGTCCTCGATGACCTCGAGCTTCTTCTCGAGCTCCTTCTGGCGCTTCTCGATGTCCTTCACCTCGCCGATGATCCGCTCGATGTCCTTGATCTTCTGATCGAGCGCGGCGACCTGGCTCTCGACCTGCCGCTTGGCGTCATCGGCGGCCGAGTACCAGAAGTAGTTGCCGACGAAGACACCGGCGATGAGCACGACGCCGAGGATGAGCTGGAGCTTGCCCTGCTCCGCTCTGCGGGTCGCTCGAACCGGAAGTAGGTTGATCCTGATCATACCCTAGCGCTCCGCCGTCTTGCGAAGGCCCAGCCCCACGACCACCGCGGACATGGGCGCGACCTCGTTGATGTAGTTCGGGTCGAAGCGGCGGTCGTCGATCTCCACCCCGCGGAAGGGGTTGAGGATCTCGACCGGCACGCCGGCCCGGCTCTCGATGGACTTGAAGAGCGCCGGGATCTTCGCCGAGCCGCCCGCCAGGTAGATGCGGGAGAAGCCCGAGTCGGCGCTCGTCGCGGCGAAGAAGTCCAGCGACCGCTGGATCTCGCCGGCCATCTGCTCGGAGACCTGCTGGATGACCCGCTCGACCTCCTGCGGGACCACCGCGTCGACGTCCGAGCCCATCTCCCCGCCGAGCTTCAGGGCCTCGGCCTCGTCATAGGAGACGTTGAGCTGCTTCTGGATGTCCTCGGTGAACTGGTTGCCGCCCATCGAGATGTCGCGGGTGAAGACGCTCATCCCGTCGGAGACGACGTTGATGTTCACCACCGAGGCGCCGACGTTGACCAGGACGAAGGTCTCGCCGGCCGGCATCCCGTAGGAGGCCTCGAAGGCGTTCTGGACCGCGAAGGCGTCGATGTCGACGACCACCGGCTGCAGCCCGGCCTCGGAGACCACCGAGGTGTAGTCGGAGATCATGTCCTTCTTGGCGGCCACCAGGAGCACGTCCATCTGGCCCGCCTCGTTGCCCTCGGGGCGGAGGATCTCGACGTCGAGGTTCACCTCGGAGATGTCGAAGGGGATGTACTGCTCGGCCTCCCACTGGATCGACTCCTCGAGCTCCTCCCGGGTCATGACCGGCATGGCGATCTTCTTGATGATCACGGAGTGGCCAGAGATGGCCAGCGCCACCTCCTTGCCCCGCTTCACGCCCTGGGCTGCCATCAGCTCCTGGACCGCATCGACGATCGCCGTGCTGTTCATGAGCGCGCCGTCGACGATGGCCTCCGGGGGCAGCGGCGCGACACCGAGATTGTGGAGAGCGTAGCCGTGCTTCGTCTCCTTGAGCTGGATCATCTTGATGGAGCTCGAACCGATGTCGAGTCCCACCACTGGTTTGCTCCGCGCCATTTGGGGTTGTCTCCGTACGCTCCGTAAGAGGGCTTTAACACTCGCTATTCCGCGCGAAGTATACCACCGCCCTTAAGGTCGGCAAAAAAACGACGAATCGACTTTCTCCTGCAACTCCGGGGGCTTGTGTGGGGTTGCTGAAGCACCCTGACAAGCTTGGTCCCCGGCACGGCTTTTCATCGTACTCGCAAACGGACTTCGATGGATCGGCGCAGCTCACCCTTTTCGAAGGGTGGACCTTCGCTCGATCGAGAGCCGTGGGCTCGAGCGGAGAGACCTTCCTTAGGAGGTCTCGCCGACGACGTCGCTCTTCGGCTCGGGCCTGGGCTCCGGCCTGGGCTCGGGCCTGGGCTCGGGAGCCCGCTCGTCGTTGCGCCCCTCGGGGAAGACCTTCTCGCGCTCACCGATCTTGAAGCCCAGCGCGAGGACGATCTTGCGCTTGGTGTCCATCCGGCAGGGCTTGCCCGACTCGACGCGATCGATGGTCAGCGGCGAGAGCCCCGCCTTGCGGGCGAGCTCGGCCTTGCTGATCAGCTGCGCCTCGCGAAGGTGACGCACGTTGTTGGGATGCTCTTTCTTGGCGGCCATCAGGGCCCCTCGGGGGTGTGATCCGTCTCGAAGCATAGGAGTCCTGTCCTTCGACTGTCAAGGCCAAAAGGGGTCTAATTATAGTTAATTGTGATGAAAAATATGTGTAATTCACGCCACTTAGGGAGACGACCCCGCCAAAAGGCCCAGAAGGCCGCCTGGCGGCCGCCTCCGCCCCCCGCGGGGGGGGTGCCTTCGGGCTCCGGTCCCTAGAGACCCATGAGTCCCAGGACCCAGGCGAGGACCTCAGGTCCAAAAAACAGCATCTCCAGGCCCGCTAGCGCCAAAAATGGCCCGAAGGGCATGGACCCGGGCGGGGGCACCCAGTCCTCTTCCTCCTCCGGGGTCTCTTCGCCCCTCTCGGCCGGCTCCTCGTCCGGAACGACCTCAGAATCATCAGTATTTTTCAATGTTTCCGGATCTTCCGGGGTGCGACGGGTCAGGACCATCAGGGAAACCCCTACTATCGCCCCCTGGAGGGAGGCCAGGAAGACGAGGGGCGCCAGGGGCCTCCAGCCCAGGAAGGCGCCCAGCAGGGCCAGGAGGAAGAGGTCCCCGAAGCCCATGGCCTCGCGCTTGAAGGCCAGGGTCCCCACGACCCGCACCAGCCAGAAGCCGAGGAAGCCGGCGGCGGCGCCGATCGCCGCCGCGCCCCAGCCCGGCCCGGCCTCGCCCAGGCCCGCGGTCGCGAGACCGAAGCCGATCCCCGGCCAGGTCAGGGCGTGGGGCAGGAGCCAGTGCTCGAGGTCGATGTAGGTGAGGGGCACGAGGAGCGCGCAGAGGACGAAGGCGCGCAGGGCCTCGAAGGTCGGGCCGAAGACCGCCCAGCAGGCGACGGCCAGGCAGGTCGTCAGCACCTCGACCATGACGTAGCGGGCGTCGATCCCCGTGCCGCAGCGGCGGCAGCGCCCTCGCAGGAGCAGCCAGGAGAGGATCGGGACGTTGTCGTACCAGGCGATGGGCTGCTCGCAGCCCGGGCAGTGGGAGCCCGGGTGCAGGAGCGAGCCCCCCCGGGGCAGGCGCCAGATCACCACGTTGAGGAAGGAGCCGATGGAGGCCGCGAGGATGATCACCACCGAGAGCACGAACCAGATCGGCATCCGGGCGACGGTCTCGGCGGCATCCATGGGCCCGTTGTCTCCCGAAGGTGGGGAGGAGGACAAGCGATCCCTCGCCGGGGGGAGCGCGGGAGTCTCGGACCGGTGGCGTCCTGTGATAGCGAAGAGCCGGTGGCGAAGGTGGAAGAGCGGCGGGACCTCCTGCTCGCAGCCCTGCTCTGCGGGCTGGTGCTCCTCGTCGGCTACCGCGGGTTGACCCTGGGCGGGGGCCTCTTCGTCGGCGGCGACGTCGCCCAGATGCACGTGCCGGTCCGCGACTTCGTCCAGGGCGAGGTCGCGGCCGGGCGCGGCCTGCCCCTCTGGTTCGGTGGAGACGGCCTCGGCGTCCCGCTGATCGGCGCCGCGGTGCCCGCCCTCCTCCATCCACCCAGCTACCTCGGCTGGCCCCTGGGCGCCGCGCGGGCCTTCTGGCTCGCCAGCCTCCTCATGGTGGTCCTCGCCTTCTTCGGGACGCGCGCCCTCGCCCGCGAGCTCGGCGCCAGCGAGGTCGGCGCGCTCCTCGCCGCCGCCGCCTACGTCCTCGGCGGCCCCTACGTCTCGAACCTGCAGAACTACCAGTTCTTCGCCGGCCTCTCCTGCCTCCCCCTCCTCCTCTTCGGCCTGCTGCGCTTCCCGCGAGCGCGCGCGGCCGGCCCCGCGCTGGCGGCGACCGCGGCGACCTTCCTGATGCTCACCGCCGGCAGCTTCCAGGCCGCCTACCTCGGCTGGGGCCTCGGCCTCCTGCTGGTGCTGTTGCGCGCCGGGCCCCGCGAGGGGCTCCGGAGCTTGCCGGCGCTCGGCCTGCTCCTCTCGCTCTCCCTCGCGGCCGGCGCGATCCAGCTGCTGCCCAGCCTCGAGACCTTCCGTCACGCCGGGCGCCTCGGCGGGCTGCCCTGGGAGATGGCCAGCCGCTGGTCGCTCCACCCCCGCACCCTGGTCGACCTCGCCCTCGGCGATCTGCTGCGCTTCGAGCCCGCCCACCAGCCGGGCCTCGCGCCCCTCTACGATCTCTCGGAGCGCACCCCCTGGATCGCGGTGGCGTACACCGGGGTCCTCGTCCTCGCCCTCGCGGGCCTCGGCCTCGCCGGCTCCGCGCAGCCCCGGCGCCTGCGGATCGGCCTGGGGGTCACCCTCCTCCTCCTGATCCTCGCGGCCCTCGGCAAGCACACCCCCCTCTACGGCTGGCTCCACGCCTACCTCCCCCTCTGGGGCGGCTTCCGCTATCCGGCCAAGCTCCTGCCCTACGCCGCCCTCCTGCTCGCGCTCCTCGCCGCCTTCGGCCTGGATGGCCTGCGCCCGGCGCTCGACCGCCGGCGGGCCATCCCCCTGGCGGGCGCCGTCTTGCTGCTGCTGGTCCTGGGGCTCCAGCTCACCGGCGGGAGCCTCCTCGATCCTGCCACCGAGGCGGACGCCGCCACCCGCTGGTGGGCGCGCTTCGGCCCGGCGCTCCTGCGCGCCGGCGCGGTGCTCGCGGTGGCGGGCGGCCTCCTCCACCTCGCCTGGCGCCGGCAGCGGGAGCGCCTCGGCGCCCACGCGCTCCTCGCCCTGGCCTGCCTGGAGCTCTCCGCGGTGACCCACCACGCGGTGTGGCTCTACGCCGGCAGCGCCCCGCCCCTGGAGCGCGGGGCCGGCTTCGCCGGAGCGCTCCTCGCCGAGCACGCGGCGCGAGGCGCCCCCGAGGGTCAGGGCCCGAGGGTCTTCACCCTCCTCGCCCAGGCCAAGGGGCTCCCGGTGAAGGGGCACCCCCTCAACACCCTCACCCTCTCGACCTTCGAGCGGCTGGCCCTCAAGCCCGACTTCGCCGCCCTCTCCGGCCTGGAGGCAGCGGCCCCCTACCTGCCGGGCACCGACGCCCGCATCAACGACCTGCTCCTCTCGGTGCCGCCCGCCGAGGCGGCGCGCCGCGCGGCCTTCTTCGGCGTGCGCTTCCTCGTCACCGACCCGCCCACCCTCGAGGCCCTCGGCCTGGGCCGGGAGCGGGTGCGCTCCTACTCGAGGAAGGCCGGCCTCCTCCTGGTGGAGCTGCCCGAGGAGTGGGTGCGCCCGCGGGTCTACCTCGCCCGCCCCGCGACCGTCGCCGGCGACCTCACCGAGCTCGCCACCCTGCGAGAGGCCCTCGATCTCTTCGAGGTGAGCCGCGGCGCCGTCGCCCTCCTGGAGGAGGAGCACTCCCCGCGGGTGCAGCACGACGCGGGCGCGCCCGAGGGCCTGCGGGTCGAGCGCTGGTGGCCCGGCCACCTCGAGATCGCCCTCGAGGGCGGGGCGCCGGGCGGCGCCGGGCGCATCCTCGTGCTCAACGAGGGCTGGGCCCCGGGCTGGCGCGCCCGCGTCGACGGCGCGGAGACCCCGGTGCTGCGGGTCGACGGAATGCTCCGGGGCGTGGCGGTCGAGGGCGGGGCGAAGAAGGTGGAGCTGCGCTACCAGCCACCGGGCCTCCTCGGCGGCGGGCTGCTCTCCCTCCTGACCTGGCTGCTCCTCCTCGCGTGGGCCGGCTGGAGCCGCTGGCGAGGCCGGGATCTTCGATCTGGCGCGGCGCCGGCATTAGAGTAGTCGGCGCATGGAGCAACGCCCTCAGCTCACGGTCATCGTCCCGGTCTACGACGAGGTGCTCACGGTCGCCGAGCTCCTCGCCCGGGTCCGCCGCGTCCCCCTGCGCAAGCAGATCCTCGTCGTGGACGACGGCTCCACCGACGGCTCGGACCGGCGCCTGAGGCAGGTGAAGAAGAGCTGGGAGGAGGACCCCGACGAGCTGACGACCCTCGAGCTCTTCACCCACGAGGAGAACCGGGGCAAGGGCGCCGCCATCCGCACGGCGATCCCCCATGCCCGGGGCGAGATCACCCTGATCCAGGACGCCGATCTCGAGTACGACCCCCGGGAGTACGAGACCCTGATCCGGCCGATCCTCGAGGGGCGCGCCGACGTGGTCTACGGCTCGCGCTTCGCCGGCGAGTCCCGGCGGGTGCTCTACTACTGGCACTCCCTGGGCAACCGCGCCCTCACGACGATGAGCAACATGCTCACCGACCTGAACCTCACCGACATGGAGACCTGCTACAAGGCCTTCCGCACCTCGGTGCTCCAGGAGATCCCGCTGCGCGAGGACCGCTTCGGCTTCGAGCCGGAGATCACCGCCAAGATCGCCCGCCTCGGCCTGCGCATCTTCGAGGTGCCCATCAGCTACCACGGCCGCACCTACTCCGAGGGCAAGAAGATCGACTGGCGCGACGGCGTCGAGGCCGGCCGGGTGATGCTGCACCACTGGCTCAAGGACGAGGTGAGCGACTCGCAGGTCGGCCGCCGGACCCTGGAGATCATGCGGCGGACCGGCCGCTACAACGACTGGCTCTTCGAGCAGCTCCGGCCCCACCTCGGCCTGCGCGTCGTGGAGGTGGGCTCGGGCATCGGCAACATCTCCCGCAAGATGCTCGACCGCGATCGCCTGGTGGTCACCGACATCGACGAGGAGAGCCTGGAGGTCCTCCGGGTCGAGTTCGGGGACTTCGAGCAGGTCGACGTCTGCTACTTCGATCTGGGCGCCGAGATCCCGGCCGAGGTGCGGGACGCCCGGCCCGACACCGTGGTCTGCTGCAACGTCCTCGAGCACGTCCTCGACGATCGGGCCGCCCTCGAGCGCATCCACGAGGCGCTGGTCCCCGGGGGGAAGCTGCTCCTCCTCGTCCCCGCGCACGGCTTCGCCTACGGCGGGCTCGACGAGGCCCTCGACCATCACCGCCGCTACGACCGGGGCGGCCTCGAGGCGCTGCTGCGGGAGGTCGGCTACGAGATCGACTCCACCGTCAGCCTCAACCTCCTCGGGCTGGCCGGCTGGTTCGTGAACGGCAAGGTGCTCGGCCGGCGCCTCATCCCCCGCAACCAGGCGCGCCTCATCGACCGCCTCGTCCCCTACCTCGAGGCCGAGCGGCGCCTGCACCTCCCCTGGGGGCTCTCGCTCCTCACGGTCGCGCGCAAGGCCTGGCAGGGCCGAGATTGACCTCCCCGCTCACGGGGGGAGAAGATGGGCGCCATGGTGCGCCTCGCGAAGCTCGTGCTCGTCGTCCTCGCCCCGCTGCTGCTCCTGGCTCCTGGTTGCGGCAACTGGTGCCAGTTCGACACCGACTGCCCGGCGGCCGAGGTCTGCTCGGGCGGCTTCTGCGCCACCTACGACGAGCACCGGCAGGCGACCGGGCTGTGCAGCGTCGACTCCGACTGCGCCACGGACGAGATCTGCTCCGGCGGCACCTGTGAGCTGCGCCTCCCGGACGGCGCCGACGGCGGCGGCGGTACCGACGGTGGCGGCGGAACGGACGGCGGGGGCGGGGGCGGCGGGCCGGTCGATCCCGGCTACTGCAACGGCCTCGATCCGGACACCGTCTACGCCTTCGGCTCGGTCCCCGGTCACGGGCCGGCCTTCATGCCGGTCGAGGGCGACCCGAGGTCCTACTGCTACTCCTTCCTCGGCAACACGACCGACGCCTACATCCGGGGCTCGGACGGCCGCCTGATCTACCGGACCCTCGGCACGGACCTCGCCAAGATCTACGAGTTCCACCAGGACCGGATCACGTCGAACGACGAGTACTACTACTTCGTCGAGGACGCCTTCGCGAACGACGTCCCCCTCTCCTTCCCGCCCTGCGATACCACCTCCCTGGTGCGCTACAAGCTGGACCCGACGACCTGGACCACGGTCCACCTCTGCGACAACACCGTCAACCTCTGGTACGACGCCGACGGCAACGAGATCACGCCCCACACGGCCTACGGTCTGAACATGACCTTCGACGATCGCAGCAGCGAGTTCGTCATCACGCCGGACGGGGCCGCCGAGGTGAGCTTCACCCAGTTCACCGGGATGTCCGCCGGGTCGATCCGTCACGAGGCCACGGGCTTCCTCATCGCCACCCTGGACGACGCCGCCACGATCAAGGCACCCACGGAGCTGTGGCGCCTGCGCACGGACGGCACCGCCACCAAGCTCGGTGACTACGGGGCGCTCCCGGCGACCTTCGTCCCCGAGCACGCCGACCACATGCGCAAGATCACCGCGACCGGCACCCTCTACCTGGGTGGGACCCTGGACGTCGGCGGCCGGAGCATCGTCCGCTGCGAGCCGGACGGTTCGGCCTGCACCGACATCTACCGGGTGCAGGAGTGGGTGGATCAGTACGGCGACTTCGGCCTCTTCGTTCGCTTCGACTGGCCTCGCGGGCTCTTCACCGCTCCCTAGGAGCGGGGGCGATGGCGGCGATGGGCGAGCGAGCACCGGGGGGCTCTTCCGGGCCGGCGACCCTCGGCCGGACCCTCCTCGAGGGCCTGGCGCTCGGAGCCCTGTGCACCCTCGCCGTCTTCTGGCGGGTGGCCTTCCTCGCCGGCCAGACCCTCGCCGAGCGGGACCTCTTCCGGGTCTACCTGCCCGCCCGCCAGTACTGGGCGGACCGGATCGCCGCGGGTCACTTCCCCGACTGGTTTCCCCACGACAGCCTGGGCCAGAGCTTCCCCGGCGCGCTGGTCACCGGCGCCTTCCACCCCTCGAACTTCCTCTACCTGCTCGCCTCGCTGCCCACCGCCTTCGAGCTGAACCTCCTCCTCTCCTACCTGGCGGCCTTCACCGGCATGTACGCCTGGCTGCGGCGGGGGCACGCCCTCGGCCGGATCCCGGCGGCCGCCGGCGCGGTGACCTTCGGCCTCTCCGGCTACCTGGTCTCCATCCACAACAACCTGCTCTACCTGATGGCCACGGCGACCCTGCCCTGGCTCCTCTGGGCCCTCCTCTCCCACCTCCGGCGCCCCGCCCCCGGTCGCCTGCTCCTGGCGAGCGCGGCCCTCGCGTCGATCCTCCTCTGCGGTGACCCCCAGGCCTTCGTCATCGCCTCCGGGATGGTCGTCGTCTACACCCTCCTCTTCGGGCCGGCGGGCTGGCGCAGCGACGTTCCGAGGGCGCTCGCCGTCCTGGCCGGCGGCACGGCCCTCGCCGCCGTCCAGCTGGTGCCGGTCCTCTCCCTGCGCGCCGGGCTCCACGCGGAGGCGATGCCCCTCGGGACGGCGACCCAGTGGTCGACCCTGCCGGCGCGCGCCCTCGATCTCTTCCTGGGGCCGGTCTTCTCCCCCAACGAGTCCAGCCAGGTCCTGCGCCACCTCGCGGAGGTGATGGCCCCCGACCACGAGTCGTGGTGGGCCTACTCCCTCCACCTCGGCGCCGCGGCGATGCTCCTCCTCCTCGTGGCGGCCTGGCGCCGGCGCCAGCAGCGGCGGGTGCAGGTGCTCGCCCTGATCTCCCTGCTCCTCTTCACGCTCATGCTGGGGCGCCACGCCCTCCTCTATGGCTTCCTCCACGCCCACCTCCCCTTCTGGAACGCCTTCCGCTACCCGGAGAAGCTCGGCGGCGCGCTGAGCTTCCTCCTGGCCTTCGGCGTGGCCTTCGCGCTGGCCGACCACCTCGCCGACGCGCGTGCCCGCCGGCGGGCTGGCTGGATCCTCGCCGGGGGTGGCGCGCTCCTCGCCCTCCTCGGAGGACTGGAGCTCGCAGCCCACGCCGGCACCGCAACCCTCCAGGCCCTGGCTCAGCTGCAGACCGGCGACGAGACGCTGCTGCACTTCGTGAGCGCGCGCCTCGCCAAGGGCCTGCTCACCGCCGCGGCCTTCACCGCCGTGGGCGGCGCGGCGCTCCTCCTGGTCCGGCGCGAGACCCTCGCCGGAGCGCTGCTGGTCGCCAGCCTCGCCCTGGCGCTCCTGGACTCCGGCCAGGAGGCCTACCGCACCGTCGAGGCCCGCTATCTCCTCGAGGCGCCCGCGACGGTCCAGCTCCTCCGGCGCCGGCCGGACGGTCCCCGGATGGCGGGCTTCCGGGTCTTCTGCCCGATCGACCTCTTTCACTGGCGCAGCTCCGACCTCGACGACGCCAACGGGGTGATGACCGCCCTCTCCTCCTGCCTGGCCTCGGGCACCAACGCCCTCTGGGGCATCGAGTCGGCGGAGAGCTACCTGCCGGGCGCCTCGACCACCGCCGGCAGCATCCTCAAGCAGGGCCGGGCCCACTTCCTGCGCTACTCGGGCCTCTTCTCGGTTCGCTTCGCCATCGTGGATGCCCGCTGGTACGCCGACCAGGGTGGCCGGACGGATCGGGTCCTCTACGACGTCGCCGCCTTCGACCAGGTGGTGCTCTACAACGAGAAGGCCCTGCCCCGGGCCTTCCTCGCGCCGCTGCTCTGCCTGCCCTCCCTCGACGAGGTGAAGAAGGCCCTCTCCCTGGGCTGGAGCCGGGCCGAGCGCGGCGAGGTGGTCTTCGCCGAGTGCCCGCCCGGGGACAGCCTCCCCCCCGCCCCGGAGGGGGTCCCGGTCGGCGGCGCCGACCTGAGGATCGTGGACTGGCAGCCCGAGCACCTCCGGCTGGAGGTCGAGACCCCGGTGGCCGCCGGGCTGGTGATCAACGACGCCCACTACCCGGGCTGGACGGCCACGGTGGACGGCGAGGAGGTCCCGATCCACCGCGCCAACCAGCTCGTGAGGGTCCTGCGGCTCCCCGCCGGTGAGCACCGGGTCGAGCTGCGCTACCGCACCCCCGGCCTGATCCTGGGGGCCTCGGTGAGCGGCCTCGCGCTGGCGATCCTGGCGCTCTGGACCCTCCTCGGGGCCCTCCGGGGGCGCCGGGAGGGGGTGCCCCATCCCGTCACCGGCGGGTGACGAAGATCGTCACTCGTCTCGATTTCGGGATGGACTGAATTGGTTGCGGGAGGGAAACGCAACTGATATCAAACGGTTGGTCGATCCGGCCGGGGGCACTCCGGTCGGCATCGTTCCTGCACAGTGCTTCCGCGGAGTCGATGGGCATCCCGCGAACTCAAGCCAGGGATGACTCGAGAAGCCAAACAACCCCCGAAAGGCCATTCAATGAAGCGTCTGATCAAGTCCAAGGGCTTTACCCTGATCGAGCTGATGATCGTCGTCGCGATCATCGGCATCCTCGCCGCCATCGCCATCCCGAACTTCATCAAGTTCCAGGCGCGGTCCAAGCAGTCCGAGGCGAAGAGCAACCTGAAGTCCATGTATACGGCCGAGAAGGCCTATTACAACGAGAAGGACAAGTACACGAACCTGCTCCTCATCGTCGGCTTCTCCCCCGAGCGTGGTAACCGTTACGCCTACTACAGTGGCGCGGCCGCCAACTCCGTGAACCGCAGCGATCCGAGCGGCACCGAGGTCTCCGCCTCGAACGCCGAGTACGTCTCCGTCGATACCTTCAAGTACGCCACCGCGACCGCCAACCCCGGCTACGCCAGCCTGGCCGGCGTGACCTGGCAGAGCCCCGTCGCCACCATGACCACCGTCCCCGGTGTGCAGGACGGCGCGAACTGCCCGACCTGTGGCTTCTTCGGCGCCGCGGCCGGCAACATCGACAACGACTCGAACCTGGACACCTGGTTCGTCTCCACCGAGGACGGCACCTCGGGCGGCACCTGCCCCTCGGGCCTCGCCGGTGACGACGCGGCTGCCCCCGGCGGCGAGCCCTTCAACACCTACAACGACGTGAACTGCCCCTAAGACCGGGCACTAGCGTCTCTTCCGTCGCCCACAGGACGGAGCACCATCGCTCCGGACTCCTCGTGAGTCCGGGGCGATGTCTGCTTGAGGCCCCCGGAGGATCCCCTTGAAGGCGCCTGCCACCAGCACGATCGCGTCCACCGTGCTACCGCTGCTCTGCGCCGCGGCCCTGGTCGGCACCTCGGCGTGGCTCGCCGATCGGATGCAGGGCGAAGAGGACGGCGAGGATCCGCCGGATCGCATCGTCTACCTCCCCCCGGCCTGGGCGCTGCGCGCCGGGTCCTTCGGTCACCCCCAGCTCGCCGCCGACTACATCTGGCTCGGCGCGCTGCAGTACTACGGCAGCTGGAGCAACCGGAAGCTCGACTACCGGGATCTCCACCGCTACATCGACCGCATCAACGAGGTCGATCCCGACTTCCAGGAGGCCTACCGCTTCGGCGCCACCTCCGTCCCCTACCACCGGGGCAACTGGTACTGGGCCAACCGCGACGCGGCCCGGGCCATCGCCGAGCGGGGCGTGGAGCGCTTCCCCGACGACTGGCGGCTCTGGCTCCAGTACACCTTCATCCTCGGCATCATCGGGGACGAGCCGGAGAAGGCCGCCGAGGCCGCCGCCATCGCCTCCCGGATCCCCGACTCCCCGCACTGGGTGACTCTCCTCACCACCCGCTTCTTCTCCACCGCCGGCCAGCTGGACAAGGCCACCGAGTTCGCCCGGCTGATGCTGGAGAACACCGAGAACCAGCAGGAGCGAGAGGCCCTCGAGCGCCGGCTCGTCGAGCTGGAGACCGAGCGCATCCGCCGGGAGATCGACGAGGCCATCTCCCGCTTCATCCAGCGCGAGCAGCGGGCGCCCGCGACCATCGAGGCCCTGGTCGAGGCGGGGGATCTGCCGGGCATCCCCCACGATCCCCTGGGCGGCACCTTCGAGATCGACGAGAAGGGCCAGGCGGTCGCCTCCTCCCTCCACAAGGGCAAGCTACAGATCTTCGACCAGGACCAGCGGTCCGCACCCTGGAAGTGAGCTCCATGTCCAACTCCCCCGTCATCGAGATCGCCGGGCTCCGCAAGAGCTTCCGGATGCCCAAGAAGCTGGGCCGCAGCGTCGAGGTGCTGCGCGGCCTCGACCTCACGGTGAACGCCGGCGAGGTCTTCGGCTTCCTCGGCCCGAACGGCGCTGGCAAGAGCACCACCATCAAGATCCTCACCACCCTGCTGCGCCCCAGCGCGGGCACCGTGAAGATCCTCGGGGAGGATCCCACCCACCGCACGGCGCGCCAGCGCCTCGGCTACCTGCCCGAGTCCCCCAGCCTCTACGACTACCTCACCGGCCCCGAGCTCCTGCGCTACTACGGGGCCCTCCTGGGGCTCGACCGGCACGAGGCCCAGAAGCGCGCGGACGCCCTCTTCGACCGCCTCGGCCTGCCCGAGAAGGCGAGGAACCTCCAGCTGCGCCGCTACTCCAAGGGCATGACCCAGCGCATCGGCCTGGCCCAGTCCCTGATGGGCGACCCCGACCTCGTCATCCTCGACGAGCCGGTCTCGGGCCTGGACCCGGTGGGCCGCCGGGACATCCGCGACCTGATGTTCGAGCTGCGCGACCAGGGCAAGACCGTCTTCTTCTCGACCCACATCATCCCGGACGTCGAGCTGGTCTGTGATCGCGTCGGGATCATCCTCGACGGAAAGATCGTCGCCCAGGGCGCGGTGCCCGAGCTGATCGGCGATCGCCTCCGGGAGACCGTGGTGGTCGTGCGTGGCCTCGACGAGGCCTCGCTGCCCGCCGACCTCTCCCCCGAGATCCAGCGCCGCAGCGTCACCGAGCGGGTGGTGCTCACGGTGCCCGCCGACCAGGCGGTGGACGAGCTCCTCGGCAAGCTCCTCCAGGCCGGCGCCAGCATCGAGAGCGTCCAGCCGGTCCGCGCCGGGCTCGAGGACGTCTTCTTCGAGCAGGTGAACGACGCGGGGGTCACGAGCCCCTCGAGCGAGGAGGCCGCAGCATGATCAACTCCACCGTGGCCATCGCCGTGAACACCTTCCGGGAGGCGCGGCGCAGCCGCATCTTCTACTCGGCGCTGGTCTTCGCCCTGGTGATGATCTTCGCCTCCTCCTTCTCCAGCGAGTTCACCATCGCGACCTTCGACCGCGTGCTGCGCGACGCCGGCACCGGCGCCATCGACTTCTTCGGCGCCCTCCTCGCGGTCTTCCTGGGCGTGGGCCTGGTGAGCCGGGACATCGACCGCCGGACGGCCTACTCGGTGGTGGCCAAGCCCATCCACCGCTGGCAGTTCGTGGTCGGCAAGTTCATCGGCCTGCAGGCGGTGCTGCTGGTCGCGCTGGGCGCGATGTTCGCGCTCTTCCTGGCGATCGCCGCCCTCTGGTCCGACGACCCGCCCCCCTACGGCACGCTCTTCTGGTACTTCGCCCTGCGCCTCTCGGCCCTCTCCCTGGTCGTGGCCATCGCGGTCCTCTTCTCGACCTTCTCCGGCACCGCGGTCGCCGCCTTCGGCACCCTCTCCCTCCTGGTCGCCGGCCACCTCTCCGAGGAGTTCGTCCGCACCTCCCGCTTCGCCGAGAGCGCCCTCACCCAGTGGTTCGCCGAGGCCTTCTACCTCCTGCTGCCCAACTTCAGCCGCTTCGGCCGCTCCTACGAGGTCGCCTACGGCGTCGCCGTCGAGGCCGGCCCCGCCATCACCGCGATGCTCTACTCGGCCGCCTACTCCCTGGCCCTGCTGATCCTCGCCTCCGTGATCTTCGCCCGCCGCGAACTGCGCTGATCACTTCCATCGCGGCGCCTTCGGGCCCCGGGGAAGGACCCTCCCTCGGCCCGAGGCGCAGCGATGGGAGCTCCAAGCTCAGCGCGGAGGTCAGTCTTCGCCGGTGAGCTTCTTGAGGCGGTAGCGGAAGGAGCGGAAGGTGAGGCCGAGGAGGGCGGCCGCGGCCTTCTTCTTGCCGCCGCAGCGCTCGAGGGCCTCCTGGAGGAGGCGCAGCTCGATCGCGTCGAGGTGGGCCTGCAGGTCCATGCCCTCCTCGGGGAGCTTGTCGACGGCGCCCAGGGCGCGCCCGGCGGCCTGGAGGACCTGGGCCGGCAGGGTGTCGGGGGTGACCTCGTCGCCGTCGGCGAGGGTCGCCGCGCGCTCCATCAGGTTCTCGAGCTCGCGCACGTTGCCGGGGAAGCGGTAGTCGAGGAGGCGGGCGAGGAGGGGCCGGGAGAGGGTGAGCTTGCGATCGGCGCCGGTGTGGCGGGCCAGGAAGAGCTCCGCCAGGACCGGGATGTCCTCGCGGCGCTCGCGCAGGGGGGGCACCTCCACGTGCAGGACGTTGAGGCGGTAGTAGATGTCCTCCCGGAAGGTCCCGGCCTCGACGTCCTCGGAGAGCTCCCGGTTGGTGGCCGCCACCAGCCGGACGTCGACCTCGATCTCGCGGGCGTCCCCCACCCGCTTGATCTTGTGCTCCTGCAGCACGCGCAGCAGCTTCACCTGCATCGCCAGCGCGAGGTCACCGATCTCGTCGAGGAAGAGCGTCCCCCCCGAGCCGGCCTCGAAGATCCCCTGCTTGTCCTGGTGGGCGCCCGTGAAGGCCCCCTTCACGTGACCGAAGAGCTCGCTCTCGATGAGCCCCTCGGGGATCGCGCCGCAGTTGATGGCCACGAAGGGGGCGCCCGCCCGTGAGCTGCGCGCGTGGATCGCCCGCGCCACCAGCTCCTTGCCCGTGCCGCTCTCGCCGGTGATCAGGATGGTCGAGCGCGTCGGCGCGACCTTCTCGATGAAGGAGTAGATGGGCTGCATCGCCGGGCTGTGGCCCACGAGCTCCGCCAGGCGATCGCGCCCGCCGCCGGCGGTGGCGAGCTTCGCCTTCAGCTCGGTGTTCTCCCGGACCAGCGCCCGCCGCTCGAGGGCGTTCTGGACGACCAGGCTGACCTCGTCCACCTTGAAGGGCTTGGTGAGGTAGTCGTAGGCGCCGGCCTTCATCGCCTGGATGGCGTTCTCGGTCGTCGCGAAGGCCGTGACCAGGATGACCTCGGTCTGGGGGTGGTAGCGCTTGGTGGCCTCGAGGACCTCGATCCCCGTCACGTCCCCGAGGCGGAGGTCCGTCACCACCAGGTCGAACTCCTCACCGGCGACGCGGCGGAGCGCCTCGCTGCCCTCGCCGGTGGTCTCGACCTCGTGGCCCGACTTGCGCAGCAGGATCGAGAGGAACTCCCTCATCGACCGTTCGTCATCTACGACCAGGATGCGTGCCATGTCTGCCCTCTGCCGCCTCGCCTCAGCCCTCTCTCCGGGCGCCCGGGAGGATCATCCGCACGATCGTACCCTTTCCCGGGCTGCTCTCCACCCCGATCTCACCACCGTGGGCCTCGACGATGGAGTGCACGAGGGCCAGCCCCAGGCCGGTGCCTCCCTGCTTGGTCGTGAAGAAGGGCTCGAAGATGTGATCCAGGGTCTCGGCGTCCATGCCGGGGCCCTCGTCGACGACCTCCAGGACGATCTGATCCTCCTTGGCCAGGGCGCGCACCACCACGGCGCCGCCCACCTTCGCCTGCACGGCGTTGAGGACGAGGTTTGCGACCACCTGCCGCAGCTGCTCCGGGTCGGCCATCACCCCGAGGCCCGCCTCGGCCTGGAGCTCCAGCTTCCCCTCCTCGACCCGCGGGTCGTGGCGCATCAGCAGGAGGACCTCCTCCAGCAGCGGGGTGATCTCCACCGCGCGCAGATCCGGCGGGCGGGGGCGGGCGAAGGAGAGGAAGTCGGCCACCAGGGTCTCGAGGCGCTCGATCTCCCGCAGGACGATGGCCATCAGGGTGGCCTCCTCACCCTCCGCGGGGGCCTCGGCCTGGAGCAGCTCGATCGAGCCGCTCATCGAGGCCAGCGGGTTGCGCAGCTCGTGGGCGAGCCCCGCGGCCAGGGAGCCGAGGGCCGCCAGGCGCTCGCTGCGCCGCACCTTGCGCTCCATCACCCGCAGGGAGGTCAGGTCCTGGAAGACCACCACCTCCTCGCCGCTCTCGCCCATCGGGGTGATGGCGAAGCCCAGCACCTTGCCTCCCTCCAGCTCGACCTCGCTGCGGATACCACCGACCCGCACGTCCCGGAGGGCGACCTCCAGGGCCGGCGTCAGCTCCGAGAGCCGCTTGCCGCTGGCCGCCGCCGGCGCGATCTCCAGGATCTCCGCGCCCGCCCGGTTGAGATAGGTGATCCGCTGATCGGGCCCCAGGGTGAGGATGCCGGAGGAGATCGAGTGCACGATCCGCTGGTGGAGCTCGGAGAGGGCGGCCAGGTCGGCCTCCGCCTCGACCACCCTGACGCCGGCCTGCCGGACCTGCTCCCCGAGGTAGGCCCCGAGCACCGCCACCAGGAAGAAGGCGCCGCTGTTCACGCCCATCGAGAAGATCAGCCGCGCGAGGCGCACGTTGTCGGGGGTGAGGTAGTCCGCTGCCGGCGCCACCCAGCCCCAGCGCATGGAGAGCGTGACGAAGGCGTAGCCCAGGGTCGCCAGCGCGGCGGCGAACATCGCCCCCCGGCGGTAGAGGAGGATCGCCGCGTTGAAGACGCCGTAGGTGAAGAGGAAGGCGAAGGGAGAGTCCGAGCCCCCGGTGAGCCAGAGCAAGGCGCCGGCGAGGGTGATGTCTCCGACGACCTGCGCGTAGGCGAGCCCGAGGAAGTGCCGCGGGTTCCCGTTCCGGATGATCAGCGCATAGGCCAGGGTCTGCCCGAAGGTGACCCCCGTGATCACGAAGAGGTACTTCAGGACGTCGCCGAGGCCGACCTCCTGCTTGGAGAAGGCGTAGACCGCGGTGGCCAGGAGCAGGGCGGCGACCACGCCCGCCCGGAAGACGGTGACCCAGACCAGGCGACGGTGGAGCTCCGCCGCACGGGAGTCGGGCACCACGGTCTCTCCTCCCGCGGCTACTTGATCGCGCCGGCCAGCCCGAAGATCGGCAGGTACATCGCGATGAGGAAGCCGCCGACCACGCCGCCGAGGAAGACCATCAGCAGCGGCTCGATCATCGAGGTGAGCGCGGCCACGGCCTGATCGACCTCGTCGTCGTAGAAGTCGGCGATCTTCGCCAGCATCTGATCCATGGCGCCGGTGGCCTCACCGACGCCCATCATCTGCACGACCATCGCCGGGAAGATCTTCACCTCCTGCATGGGCGCGACCATCGTCCGGCCCTCGGAGATTCCCTCTCGCACCTTGTAGAGGCCGGACTCGACGATCTTGTTGCCCGAGGACTTGGCGCAGACCTCCAGGGCGTCCATCACCGGCACGCCGGAGGAGATCATGGTGCCGAGGGTCCGGGAGAAGCGGGCCACGGCGATCTTCCGGAAGAGGTCTCCGAAGAGGGGCATCTTCAGCTTGATGGCGTCCCAGATGATCCGGCCGCGGGGGTTGTTGGTGAAGAGCTTGAAGGCCACCACGAGGCAGGCGATGCCGATCAGAGCGTAGACCCCGTAGTCCTGCATGAAGTGGGAGGCGTCCACGAAGAACTGGGTCGGCGCCGGGAGCGCCGAGCCGAAGTCCTTGAACATCTTCTCGAAGACGGGGACGACCCAGATCAGCAGGACGACGGTGACCGCGATACCGGCGACCAAGACGATGGTCGGGTAGGTCAAGGCGCCCTTCACCTGCCGGACCAGCTTGTCGTTCTTCTCGATGTAGGCCGCGAGGCGGTTGAGGATGGTGTCGAGGATACCGCCGATCTCACCGGCCCGGACCAGCTGGCTGTAGAGCTCGTCGAAGACCTTGGGGTGATCCTGCAGGGAGTCCGCGAGGGTGGCGCCGGTCTCGACCTTCTCCTTGACCGTCTTGATGACCTTCGCGAAGTGCATGTTCGGCGACTGGCTGCCGAGGATGTCGAGGCACTGCACCAGGGGCAGACCGGCGTCGATCATCGTGGCGAACTGCCGGGTGAAGACCACCAGGTCCTTCCGCGTGACGCCCGAGGAGCCGGGCATCTTGAGGTAGATCTCGAGGGGCTTCTTCTTGACCTTGGAGGGGTTGAGGCCCATCTGGCGCAGCCGCGCCTCGACCGACGCCTTGTCGGCGGCCTGCATCTCCCCCTTCTTGATCTCGCCACCCTTGGTCTGGGCTTCCCAGATCCAGACGGGGAGCTTCTTCGCGGTCGCAGTCGCCATGTCGATCTACCTCCGGGTTCGTTCCACTAGCGGGCAGGAGAGCCGGGTCGGCCGCCCGGACCACGGGCTGCGGGGCCCGCGCTGGAGCCGATCATCTGCTTGAGCTCCTCGGGGTCGCTGGAGCGCCCGAGCGCCTCTTCCATGGTGATCATCCGCCGCTGGAAGAGGCTGACCAGCCCCTGGTTGAAGGTCTGCATGCCGTACTTCTGCTGGCCGACCTGCATCTGGGAGTAGATCTGGTGGACCTTGTCCTCCCGGATGAGGTTCCGGATCGCAGGGTTGGGGATCATGATCTCCAGCGCCAGCACCCGGCCGGGGGTCCCGGCCCTCGGCATCAGCGACTGGCTCATGACGCCCTCCATCACGAAGGAGAGCTGCGCCCGGACCTGCGGCTGCTGGTAGGGCGGGAAGACGTCGATGATCCGGTTGACGGTCTGCACGGCGGAGTTGGTGTGCAGGGTCGCGAAGGCGAGGTGGCCCGTCTCGGAGATGACCAGCGCGGACTCGATGGTCTCGAGGTCACGCATCTCGCCGACGAGGACCACGTCGGGGTCCTGCCGGAGGACGTACTTCAGGGCCTTCTTGAAGCTCTGGGTGTCCGCCCCGACCTCGCGCTGGTTCACCACGCAGTTCTTGTGCGGGTGCAGGTACTCGATGGGGTCCTCGATGGTGAGGATGTGCTCGTGGCGCTCGTTGTTCACCTTGTCGATGATCGACGCGAGCGTCGTGGACTTCCCCGAGCCGGTGGGCCCGGTCACCAGCACCAGGCCGCGGGGCCGCTTCGAGAGCTCGGCGACCACCGGGGGCAGGCCCAGCTCGGCGAAGCTCAAGATCTTGAAGGGGATGGTCCGGAAGGCGCCGGCCACGGCGCCGCGCTGCATGAAGATGTTCGCCCGGAAGCGGGAGAGGCCCTTGACGCCGAAGGAGAGGTCGAGCTCGTTCTCCTCCTCGAAGCGATGCTTCTGGGCATCGGTGAGGATCGAGTAGGCGAGCTGCTTGGTCTCGACCGGCGTGAGCGGCGCCGTCTTGAGCGGCACCAGCTTGCCGTCGATGCGCAGCTGGGGAGGCGAGCCGGTGGTGATGTGGAGGTCCGACGCCCCCTTCTCGACCATCGCCTTGAGAAGCTGATGAAGATTGGCCAAAGGGTCTCCTAGTTGTCGGGGGCCGTGTTGCCCACGACCTCGTCGATGCCGATGATTCCGGCCTTGAGCTTGTTGAGGGCGGCCATCCGCAGGGTCTGCATGCCGAGGCGGACCGCCTCCATCTTCAGCTCGGCCGTGGAGGCACCGTTGATGATCAGCTCCTTGAGCGGATCGGTCAGCAGCATCACCTCGTAGAGGGCCACGCGGCCCTTGGCGCCGAGGTCGTTGCAGGTGCGGCAGCCGACGGGCTCGTAGACCTCGAAGGAGCCGATGTCCTCGGGCGGGATGCCGAGATCGAGCAGGGCCTGGTCCTCGACCTCCGCCGGACGCTTGCACTCCACGCAGAGCTTTCGGGCCAGCCGCTGGGCCACCACCACGTTCACCGAGGCGGTGACCAGGAAGGGCTCGATGCCCATGTTCAGCATACGGCTGATGGTGGAGGGCGCGTCGTTGGTGTGGAGGGTCGAGAGCACCATGTGGCCCGTGAGCGCCGCCTTGACCGCGATCTCCGCCGTCTCGAAGTCACGGATCTCGCCGACCATGATGATGTCGGGGTCCTGCCGCAGGAAGGAGCGCAGGGCCGCGGCGAAGTTCAGGCCGATCTCGTCGTGCATCTGCACCTGGTTGATGCCGGCGAAGTTGAACTCGACGGGATCCTCGGCGGTGGAGATGTTCTCGGTGGTCTTGTTGAGATCGGCGAGCGCCGAGTAGAGGGTCGTGGTCTTGCCCGAGCCGGTGGGGCCGGTGACCAGGCACATCCCGTAGGGACGGTGGATGGCCTCGAGGAAGCTCTTCAGGGGCTGGGGCTCGAAGCCCAGCTTGGTCATGTCGAGCTGCAGGTTCGACTTGTCGAGCAGCCGCAACACCGCCTTCTCGCCGAAGAGGGTCGGGCAGATGCTGACCCGGAAGTCCATCTCGCGGCCCTTGCCCAGCTTCAGCTTGATCCGGCCGTCCTGGGGCAGCCGCCGCTCGGCGATGTCCAGCTCGGACATGATCTTGATACGGGAGGAGATCGCGTTGCGCAGCTTGAAGGGGGGCCGCATCACCTCGTAGAGGCGGCCGTCGATGCGGAAGCGCACCCGGAAGTCCTTCTCGTAGGGCTCGACGTGGATGTCGGAGCAGCCCTTCTTGATCGCGTCGATGAGGATGAGGTTCACCAGCTTGACGACCGGGGCGTCCTCGGCGGAGTCGATGTCGACGACGTCGTCGCCATCCAGCTCCGCGACCTCGATCTCGTCCGCGTCGAAGCCCTCCATCACGTCCTCGTAGGACGGACCGGACATGTAGTACCGCTCGATGGCCTCCTTGATGGACTCCTCGGCCGCGACCGCGACCTCGATGTTGTAGCCGGTGAGGAACTTGATGTCGTCGACGGCGAAGATGTTCGACGGGTCGCTCATGGCGACGATCAGCGAGGCCCCCGCCCGGTTCACCGGGATGGCAACGTGCTTCTCACACACGTCCTTCGGGACCAGCTTGATGACCTCCGAGTCGATGTCGAAGGCCCGCAGGTCGATGGAGGGCACGTTGTACTGCTTGGCCAGGAATCCCGTGAGCTCGGTCTCTTCGAGGTAGCCCAGCTTGGTGAGGTGATACCCCAGCCTCCCGCCCTCGGACTTCTGAGCGTCCTGAGCGGCCTGAAGCTGCTGCAAAGAAATGAGATTTTCCCGGACGAGGAGTTCCCCGAGGCGACCCGCCATGCGCTCTCCTGATGATGACTTGAGAGGGTTGTACGAAACGGAAGTGTAGCGGCATCTTTCCGGGCCACGCAACTTCGCGGCCCCTGGCCCCACCCCGGGTGCCGCGGCGCGTCAATCGCTCCGGGGGCCGCTCTCGAGCCAGCGGTGCAGGGCCCGGCGCATCGCGCGCTCCACCTTCGGCCCCGGCTCGCGGCCGGCCCAGAGGGCCAGGGCCCGCACCCCCTGGGCGAAGAGGAGCTCGGCCCCGTCGACCGTGGCGATCCCCCGCTCGGCCGCCGCCGCGATCAGCGCGGTGCCCCCGGGGCGGTAGACCCAGTCGACGACCAGGCGCGCCTCGCGCAGGTGACGCCGGGGAACCGCCGGCCGATCGCCGCTGCGCCCCAGGGGGGTGGCGTTCACCACCACCTGGGCCGGCGCCGGGTGGTCACCGCTCGCCCCGATCTCCAGGGAGACCTTCTCGAGGAGGTCCGCCGCCTGCAGCCGGTCCGCGAGGTCCTGACCCCGCTCCGGGGTTCGCGCCAGCAGGACGATCTCCTCGAAGCCGCAGCGGGCCAGGGCCACCAGGGAGGTGGCCGCGGTCCCACCGGCGCCGAAGACCAGGGCGCGGCGCGGCCGGTCCGTGGCCAGGAGGGGCGCGAGCGCCGCCTCGAAGGCCGGCAGATCGGTGTTGTGACCCACGAAGCCAGCCGCCGCGCCCGTGCGGCCCCGCCCCTGCGGTGCCCGGACGAGGGTGTTCACCGCGCCGAGGCGCGCCGCGGTGGGCTCGAGGCGGGAGAGGTGACGGGCCGCCGCCTCCTTCAGGGGAGCCGTGAGGTTCGCCCCGAGGGCGCCGAGGGCCGAGAGCCCCTCGAGGGCCGCCGGCAGCTGCTCGGGCTGCACCTCGAAGGGGAGATAGGTCGCGTCGATCCCCATCGCCGCCAGCCCCGCCTGCTGCATCGCCGGTGAGGCGGAGTGGGCGATGGGCGAGCCCAGCACGCCGAGCAGGAGGGTGGGCGCGCTCACGCCCCCTCCCCGGCCCAGGGCGGCGGCGGCAGGCGGGCGCAGTCCGCCTCGGTGCGGGCGACGTCCTTCTGGATCTGAGCGACGAGGGCCTCGGGCCCCGGAAAGTGACGCTCGCCCCGCAGGCGGCGCAGGAAGCAGAGGCGCAGGCGCCGTCCGGCGAGGGAGCCGGGCGGGTGGCCCAGCAGGTGTGCCTCGATCTGCGCGCGGGCCAGGGCGCCGAAGGTCGGGGCCCGCCCCACGTTGATGGCCGCCGGGTAGGCGCGCGCCTCCCCCTCGATGCGCCCCCACCCCGAGTAGACCCCCTGGCCGGGGACCACCCTTCCCTCCGGCAGGAGGTTCGCGGTGGCGAAGCCGAGCCCGCCTCCCCGGCCGGCCCCGGAGCGGACCTCGCTGGAGAGCTCGACGTCGCGGCCGAGCATCTCCCGGGCCCCGGCCAGATCGCCGGCGGCGATCCGGCCGCGGATCCGGGTCGAGGAGACGATGAGGCCCTCGGGGGTGCGCACGGGCGGGACGACCTCCACCTCGACGCCCTCGGGCTGGCCGAGCCTCGCGAGGACCCGGCCGTCCCCGGCCCGGCCCTTGCCGAAGGTGAAGTCGTGCCCCACCACCAGGCCTCGCGCGCCGCCGGCCTTCAGGATGGTGTCGTAGAAGACCGAGGGATCGAGGGCGGCGAGGGCGCGGTCGAAGGGCACCACCCAGGTCCCGGCGATCCCGGTCCGGGCCAGCCAGTCCAGGCGATCCTCGAGGTCACCGATGCAGAGCGGCGCCCGATCCGGGGCCAGCGACTGCGCCGGGTGCGGATGGAAGGTCAGCGCCCAGGCGGTGGCCGCCTCGCCGGCAGCGGCGCGGCGGTCGGCCATCCGGCGCGCGGCGTCGAGGAGCGCGGCGTGACCCCGGTGCACTCCGTCGAAGGTGCCCAGGGCGAAGACCCGGGCCTCCGGCGGGAGGCTCCCGGCCTCCTTTCCTCGGACCACCTGCATGAGGCGGCAAGGTGTCGCCGGGGGCGGCCCCCTGTCAACCTCCGGCCTGCGGCTTTCGCCCCGGAGGGCCAGGAAAACGTCAAGCAGGCGCCGCGGGTGCCCCTTCGGACGTCAACGAGGGCAGCCACGCGACTAGGCACTTTTTTCGAGACAACTAGGGAAATTTACCGGGCCGACCCCGGAGGACTCCCTAGGCCGCCGGTGGGTCACGGTCGCTAGAGTCGCAGGTGGGCCTAGTCACCACCAGGAGCCCTGGATGACGACCCAGCCCCCCCCCGGTCAGGCCGATTGTCGGGGGGCTCTCCCCCGCTATCGCGCTGGCCCTCCGGGGTCGCGGGGAAGAGCGAGACCGTCCGCCACGACAGGGTGGCGGAGGCTCCCGGTCGACCCGGTGGGTCGGTAGCCGGGGGGGGGATTCACGGGCAGGTGACGCGCTCCACCGGGAGACCGGAGGGGGGGCCCACCCAACCCGTCCGTCCGCCGCCGAAAGCGAGAGGTCCCCGATGAATCTGCGCGTCCCCCTGCTGCTCCCGACCGCCGCCCTCCTGGCTGCGCTCTTCCTCCTGCTGCCCCGGGAGGCCACGGCCTGGCCGTCGAAGTACACCACCTGTACGAGCTGCCACGCCACCGCGGGCACGGGCGTCACCTTGACCACCGCCATCGACGGCACGATCGGCACCTCGGTCACGGTGCCCCCGGGCGGGAGCTTCGAGATCGACTTCCGGACCCAGAACATGTCCGAAGACACCTTCATCGCCTTCGAGATCGGGGTCCCCACGGGCTGGACGGTCGGTGTCGGCACGGCGAACAGCCCGTCGATCACCGGCTGGAACACCGCGTGGGACGCCGCCGGAGGCGCAGGCTGGTACGGGGCCAAGAATCAGTCGTCCACCCCCTACAGCATGGCCACCCAGTTCCCCAACAGCCCGGACGGGCGGGTCTCCATGTACGACCTGACCACCTGGAGCAACAACGGCCGTGGCGCGGCCTGCGACAACTACAATGTCTCCACCCTCTGCACGGAGGGGACGGACCACGACGGCATCTACAACACCATGGGCGTCGACGCGATCGTGACCGTGCCGGGCGGGGCGACGCCAGGGGCCTTCACCGTCGTCATGAACGCCGTCGGCCACAACAGCGCGTCCAAGGCCTACGCCACCCAGACCATCTCGGTCACGGTCGCAGCGGGGAACATGACGACCCTCTCCGACGGCACCAACCCCGGCAACGCGACCATCGCGCCCGGCGCAGGGATAACGGCGCTGGACGGCTTCCACCTGCAGGCCTCCGGTACGGCCGACACGGTCACGTCTCTGGACGTGACCCTCTCGGGGAGCTCGGCCTACGTCTCACAGGTCGAAGTGCGGGCGGGGACCACCTGCGGGGGTACCCTCGTCGGCGCGGACACCACACCCACGGGAGAGGTGTGGAGCATCAGCGGGACCCTGCCGGCGAGCCTCGCCGGCAACGACTACACCGTCTGCCTCACACCG
>JARGFU010000020.1:0-15228 GCA_029210625.1 Deltaproteobacteria bacterium
GATCGGCGGCGAGGAGCCCGTCCTCGAGGGCCCCGGTGTCGGCCACCGGCGCCGGATCCGGCGCCGCCGCGGCAGGAAGCTCGGTGGTCGTCCGCGGGGCGGGAGCCGCAGCGGCGGGCGCCGCGGGCGCCGGCGCGGCGGCGGTCTCGGTCAGGGCGGGCTCCCCGAGGCGAGCCTGCTCCTCGTCGAGGTCCACCGAGAGCATCAACACCAGCACGGTGGCGCCCAGCGCGAGGGTCATCCCCACCGGGTGCAGGCGCAGCCAGCCGCCCAGGCGGGCCAGGAGCCCCGGCGCCTCCTCCTGGGCGGCCGCCCGCAGGCGGGCCTCCCGCTCGGCGGCCTGGAGGATGGCCTCCATCCCCCGGCTGGGCTCCTCGGAGGGCAGCTGCTCCATCAGGGAGCGGGTGGCGCCCAGCTCGGCCAGCGCATCGGCGCAGTCCTCGCACCCCGCGAGGTGCGAGCGCACCTCGGCCTCACCGGCGGCGTCCAGCTCACCGTAGAGGAGGTCCAGGAGTCGATCCTGGCAGCTCTGGCACCCGTCGTTCATCTAGGAAGCAGCTCCCGTGGCCTCGGTGGGATCGTGGGGGTCGAGGAAGAGGTCCTCGGCGGTGATGCCCCGGTCCTCCAGCCAGCGGCGCAGGCCCTCGAGGGCGTAGCGCATCCGGCTCTTCACCGTGTTGACCGGGGTGTCGGTGATCTCGGCGATCTCCTTGAAGGGGACGCCGGCGTACTCGCGCAGGACGAAGACCTCGCGCTGCTCCTCCGGGAGGGCCTCGATGGCCTCCTTCAGGACCGGCCCGAGGCGGGCGGAGGAGGCGGCCCGATCGGTGCCGGCCTCCTGCCCGGGGAGATGCTCGGCGAGGCTGGCGCCCTCGGCGCCGTCGCCCCCGAGGGGCGCGTCGAGGGAGGTGGTCTTCCGGTGGCGGCCCCGCCGCAGGGCGTCGATCGAGAGGTTCCGGGCGATGGTGTAGAGCCAGGTCGTCAGCTTGCTCTTCTCCCGGTAACTCTCGGCGTTCCTCGCCAGTCTGAAGAAGGTCTCCTGCACCAGATCCTCTGCTTGTTCACGGTCTCCGATCACCCGGAGGATGAAGTTGAAGACCGGACCCCGATGGCGCCGGACCAGCACTTCGAAGGCCCTCACGTCGCCGGCCTGGTAGGCCAGCATCAGGCTCTCGTCGCTCTGTCTCGTCACCATCCCCGCCGCTCGAGATTTCTCGGGGTCCAGCGCCTCACTCGGCACCTACGCGGCGGAATCGTTCCTTTTCTCGTTCCAGGGCTCTTGTACCTACCTACGAACGAGGGGCCGCTTTGGATCTCCCGGCGACTCATCATCGATCAGGGGGCCGGGAGCCGTCCAGGTGAGAGGGTCCCGGCTCGGGCTCCGGCGCTCCGAGGCGCCAGCGCAGCACCCCGGCCAGGAACGCCCCGGCCGCGAGGACCCCCAGCACGTCGAGGACGGGCCGGGAGAAGGGCGCCTGGAAGTGGATCCAGAGGGTGCGGGAGAGCCCCAGGCCCAGGAGCACGCCGGTGAGGAGGCGGCGGAGCTTGCCCTCCGGGCGGGGATGGAAGAGGGAATACGACCAGTCCAGGAGGGCCGGCAGGCAGAGCAGGGTCAGGTAGCTCCCCTCCTCCTCCCCCGCCGGGAAGACGCCGCCCAGGAGGAAGAGGCCGAGGAGCCCCAGCGCGAGGGTCGGGTAGAGCCCCAGGCAGCGCGAGCAGAAGGGCACCCCGCCGATCCGGATGCAGCGATCGAGGTGCTCCGGATGCTGGTGGGAGAGGAGGAACCCCCAGTTCATGCGGCGCCGCCCGCCGGGCCGGCCTCGGCCAGGTGACAGGCCACCCGGTGACCCTCGCCCAGCTCGCGGGTGGCGGGCACCTCGCTGCGGCAGCGCTCCTCGGCGACGGGGCAGCGGGGGTGGAAGGGGCAGCCGGGCGGCGGCGCCAGAGGTGAGGGCACGTCACCCTCGAGCACCACCCGCTCGGACTTGGCGGTCGGATCGGGCACCGGCACCGCCGAGAGCAGGGCGCGGGTGTAGGGGTGCGCCGGCGCCCGGTAGAGGGTGCGGGCGCTGGCCTCCTCGACGATGCGGCCGAGGTACATCACCGCCACCCGATCCGAGAGGTACTCCACCACCTTCAGGTCGTGGGCGATGAAGACGTAGGTCAGGGAGAACTCCTCCTGGAGATCCCGCAGGAGGTTGATCACCTGGGCCTGGATCGAGACGTCGAGGGCCGAGACGGGCTCGTCGGCGATGATCACCTCCGGCGAGACCGCGAGCGCCCGCGCGATGCCGATGCGCTGGCGCTGCCCCCCGCTGAACTCGTGCGGGTAGCGGCCGACGGCGTCCGCCCGCAGCCCCACCTTGTCCAGGAGGGTCCGCACCCGCGCCTCGCGCTCGGCGCCGCGGGCGAGGTCGTGGATGGCCAGGGCCTCGCCCACGATGCTGCCCACCGTCATCCGGGGGTTCAGCGAGGCGTAGGGATCCTGGAAGATCATCTGCAGCTTGCGCCGCAGGGGGCGCATCTTGGCGGGCCCGTGGTGGGTGATGTCCTCGCCCTGGAAGAGGATCCGTCCGGCGGTGGGCTCGTGGAGCTTCAGCAGGGTCCGGCCCAGGGTGGACTTGCCGCAGCCCGACTCCCCCACCAGCCCCAGGGTCTCGCCCGGGGCCACCGAGAGGCTGACCCCGTCCACGGCGCGGACGGTGCCGACCGTGCCGCCGAAGACCCCGCCGCGCACCGGGAAGTGGGTCTTCAGCTCCTCGCAGGCGAGGATCGCGCCCCCCTCGGTTCGTGCGCTCATGCTGCTCCCCTCCCCTCCGGGTGGAGGCAGGCCACCGCGTGCCCGTCGGCCGCCACCTGGAGGGCCGGCTCGGCGAGGGCGCAGTCCTCCTGCGCCTTCTCGCAGCGGGTGCGGAAGCGGCAACCACCCGGGAGCTCGAGGAGCGAGGGCACCATCCCCGGGATCGCCGGCAGCCTCGCCCGCTCGGTCTGCGCCGGATCGAAGCTGGGGATCGAGCGCAGCAGGCCCGCGGTGTAGGGATGCCGGGGCTCGGCGAAGATCGCCTCCACCGGCGCGCGCTCGACCACCTTGCCCGCGTACATCACCGCCACGTCGTGGCAGGTCTCGGCCACGACCCCCAGATCGTGGGTGATGAGCATCACCGCCATGCCCCGCTCCTCCTGCAGCCTGCGCAGCAGGTCGAGGATCTGGGCCTGGATGGTCACGTCGAGGGCCGTGGTCGGCTCGTCGGCGATGAGCAGATCGGGATCGCAGGCGAGGGCCATCGCGATCATCACCCGCTGCCGCATCCCGCCCGAGAGCTGGTGCGGGTAGCTGCGCACCCGCTCCTCCGGCGCCGGGATGCCGACCAGCTTCAACATCTCGATCGCCCGCAGCTCGGCCGCCGCCCGATCGAGCCCCTCGTGGAGGCGGACCGCCTCGCCGATCTGATCGCCCACGGTGAAGACCGGGTTGAGGGAGGTCATCGGCTCCTGGAAGATCATCGAGATCTTCGCCCCCCGGATCTTCCGCATCTCCTCTTCGGACTTCTCCCGGAGATCCTCACCGCGGTAGAGGATCCGGCCCGCGAGGATCTTCCCCGGGGGATCGGGGATCAGCCGCAGGATCGAGAGCGCCGTGACGCTCTTGCCGCAGCCGGACTCGCCCACCACCCCCAGGGTGCGGCCGGGGAGGATCTCGAGATCGACGCCGTCCACGGCGACGGCCTCCCCCTCCTCGGTGCGGAAGGCCGTGCGCAGGCCCTCGATCTGGATCAGCGGCGCGTCCATCCGGTGGCCGGGATCACTTCTTCTGGAGCTCGTCGATGAGATCCGTCTCTTCGATGATGCCCTTGCGGATGAGGAGCCGGGTGAGGGCCGCCGCCATCTGGGTCGGGTTCACGTAGCGGCGCGCCTGATCGGGGAGCGCCTCGCCGGCGGCCATCTTGTCGAGGGCGTTCCCGATGATCGCCGCGGCGCTCTGGAGATCGATGTCGGCGAAGGCCGCGGCGGCCTCACCGTCGGCCGCCGGGCCGGCGGGCATCGGCTCGAGCTCCTCGAGGAGCTCCTCGGCCACCTCCTCGGGCTCGGGCTCGGGCTCGGGCTCGCTGGCGCTCACCGCCGCCGGGGCGAGGGAGTCCGCCGACACGGGGGCCGGGGCGAGGGAGTCCGCCGACACCGGAGCCGGGGCGAGGGAGTCCGCCGACACCGGGACCGGAGCGAGGGAGTCCGCGGACACCGGGACCGGCCGGGCCAGGCTGTCCGCCCGCACGGGGATCGGGGCCGCGGTCGCCGGGCGTGGCGCGGGGGGCGCGGGGGGCGCGGGATCGTCCCCCATGCCGAGGGCAGCCAGGTCGTCCTCGACGTCGCTGCCCAGGCCGCCGGTGCTCACGGGCGTGGGCGCGCCCCAGGCCGCGGGCGAGGCGGTCATGGGATCGAAGGCGGGCGCCGCGGGCCTCGCCGGCGCGAGCGAGTCGGCCGAGATCACCTCGGCCTCGACCTCCTGCAGGGACTCCGCCGCCGCCGGGGACGGCTCGGCGACCATCGCCTCGATCGGGGTCACCTTCGGAGGGGGCGGCGCCGGCTCCGGGAGGGGCGCTCCCCGGAAGACGTGGGCGATCAGCGCCCGGATCTCCGCCTCGGAGGCCGTCGCGACCTTGATCCGCTTGCCGGTCTGGAACTGGATCTCGTCGAGGGTCGCCAGATCGGTGGGATCGCTCATGGCGATCCAGAGGACGTCCCCCCGCTCGCCGTCGAGGCGGAAGGGCACGAGCTTCTGGCGCTCGGCCAGGTCCAGGGCGATGAGCTTCGCGGCCTTCGGCTCGACCGCGTCGGGCGCCATCTGGAAGCGCTCCAGCCCCAGCTGGAGCGAGAGGGCGTCGGCGACGGCCTCGCCGGTGGTGTAGCCCTTGGAGACGACGATCTCGCCGATCCGCCCGCCCCACTGGCGCTGGTGCCCGAGGGAGGCCTGCAGCTGGAAGTCGTCGATGAGCCCGCCCTCGACGAGGATCTCTCCGATCTTCTTCCTCACTTCGTCACCGCTTGCTGACCTTGGCGAGGTACTCGTCCCGGGTGAACACGCCCCGCTCGATGAGCAGCTCCACCAGCGCCTTGAGGATCTGGACCTCCTTGCGCTGGGTGCGCTCCACCTTCTCGAGCAGGGTCACCGGATCCGACGGGTCGGCGATGGGCGGCGGGGGCGGCGGCGGGGCCTGCGCGATGGGCGGCGGCGGCGGCTCGGCGATGGGCGGCGGCGGGGGCTCGCGGGCGGCCGAGGGCGGGACGATGTCCTCGATCTTCTTCATCACGGTGTTGCCCTGGGCATCCGTGATCTTGAACTCGTCCCCCCCGGCGTCGCGCAGCTCCTCGGCCGAGTAGGACAGGCCGATCTTCTTGCGGATCTCGGTCTCGCCGGCCAGCAGCGCGTCGATGCGGCAGCCGGTGGCGGCCCGCAGCTCGTCCAGGGCGCGGATGTTCTGCGGATCGGACATCGCCACCAGGAGGGTCTTGCCCTCGTCGCGCAGCTCCAGGGGCAGCACCGCGTAGCCCTCGGCGACGTCGACCTTCACCTTCCGCAGGGCGTTGGGGCTCGGGGTGCTCTGATCCAGATCCACCCGGGGGATGCCGAGCTGCTTGGAGAGCGCCTTGGTGAGCAGGTCCTCGGAGAGGTAGCCCATCCGGACCAGGATCTGGCCGAGCTTGCCGCCCCACTTCTCCTGCTCCGCCAGGGCGGTCTCGAGCTGCGCCTCGGTCACGACCTTGGCGCGAAGTAGCAGCTGGCCGAGCTGAATCCTCATGTCGCTCTCGTCGCTCCCTCGCCTCTGGAGTCAGGCCTTCAGTTTCGGATCGATGGCGTCCCGGAGCCCCTCGCCCAGGAGATTGTACGCCGTGACAGTGATGAATATCGCCAGACCCGGGAAGATAGCCAGCCACCATGCTTCGAAGTGCCGGCGGGCCTCGGTGAGCATCCCCCCCCAGGAGGCCATGTCGGGCGGGATCCCGAAACCCAGGAAGGAGAGCGCCCCCTCGATGAGGATGGAGGCCGCCACCGAGAAGGTGGCCGCCACCAGCACCGGGGCGAGGGCGTTGGGCAGGAGGTGGCGCAAGATCAGGCGCAGGTCCGAGCTGCCCAGCGCCCGGGCGGCGAGCACGAACTCCTGGGTCTTCACCTTGAGGATCTCGGCCCGCACCAGGCGGGCGACGCTTGTCCAGCCGGTGAGGCCGATGACCACCATCAGGGCGAGGACCGCGCCCCACCCCTCCGGCGCGAGGACCGCCAGGAGGGTGACGATGATCAGGAAGGAGGGGATGGAGAGGAAGACCTCCACCACCCGCATCACCGTGGCGTCGATCCAGCCCCCGTAGAAGCCCGCCAGGCAGCCCAGCAGCAGGCCGATCCCGACCAGGAGGGTCACCGCGACCAGGCCCACGGCGAGGGAGACCCGGCTGCCGTGGAGCAGGCGGGCGAGCACGTCGCGCCCGGAGGGGTCGGTGCCCAGCCAGTGCTCGGGGCCCGGCGGCGCGAGGACCGCGTCCAGGTCGTGGGTCGCGTAGCCGTAGGGGATGGGAGGGAAGACGGCCCAGTCCTCTGGCCCCATCTCCTTCAGCAGGAGCTGGTTGTCGTAGATCCGCAGCTCTGGCGGGTCGGTGAGGTTGGGGAGGACCCAGGTCTCGCCCTCGAGGTGCAGCAGGAGCGGCCGCTCCGAGGCCAGCAGGTCGGCGCCGGCGGCGAGGAAGAAGATCGAGGCGACGATCCAGCTCGCCAGGCGGTTGAGGCGCCGCCGCCAGAAGAGGCGCCGGACCATCGCGAGGTAGGTGCGGCCCGCGGCCGCGCTCGCCCCGGGCGCGCTCAAGGGGACTCCCCCCCGTAGGTGATCCGCGGATCGACCACCGCGTAGAGGATGTCGGAGAGGAGGATGCCCACCATGGTCAGCAGGGAGGTGAAGGCGACCAGGGTGATGACCAGCGGATAGTCGGGCATCCGGATGGCCTCGAGGGTCAGGCCGCCCATGCCCCGGATGCCGAAGATGGTCTCGACGATCACCGAGCCGCCGATCAGGTAGGGCAGGTAGAGCCCCATCAGGGTGATGATCGGGATGAGGCTGTTGCGCAGCGCGTGGCGCCAGATCACCACCCGCTCGGGGACGCCCTTCGCCCGGGCGGTGCGCACGTAGTCCTGGCGGATCGCCTCGAGCATCCCGCTGCGCATGTAGCGCGAGAGCGCCGCGAAGGCGTTGAAGGTCAGGGCCAGGAGCGGGAGCGTGATGTGCCAGGCCACGTCCCCCACCTTCTGGAGGAAGCCCATCTCCTCGAAGCCGCGGAAGCTGTGCCAGCCCTGCAGCGGGAACCAGTCGAGGTAGTGGCCGCTGGCCAGGAAGACCAGCAGCAGGGTCCCCACCCAGAAGCGCGGCAGGGAGTAGAGCATGAAGACCCCGACCGTCACGGCCTGGTCCTTCCTCGTGTACTGGCGGGTCGCGGAGAAGACCCCCAGGGGGATGGCGATGAGGTAGGCGATGGCCAGGGAGAGCACCGAGAGCAGCACCGTGATGGGCAGCGCCTCGCCGATCACCTCGGCGATGGGGCGGCCGTCCTTCCAGGTGGTGCCCAGGTCGAGGGAGAGCAGCCGGCCGACGAGGCGCGCGTACTGCACGTACCAGGGCTTGTCGAGGTCGTAGATCCTGCGCAGGTGCTCGATGGCCTCCTGCGAGATCTGCTGCCCCTGCAGCCCCGCCTCGAGGTCCGCGACCACCGGATCGGTGTTCGCCAGGCGCAGCACCAGGAAGCAGACCAGGGTGATCCCGAGGAAGGTCGGGATCATCAGGAGGAGGCGCCGCAGCAGGTACTGCCACATGGGCTACTCCTGCGCCGGAGCCGGCGGCTCGGCCTGCGGCTCCACCCACCAGTCCGCGAACTGCCAGAACGCGAGGTTCGCCTTCACCCCGTGGATGCGCCGGTGGATGAGGGTGCGCCGCGCCGGCACCCAGAGCCAGGTGTAGGGCTGCTCCTCGTGGAGGAGGTGCTGCAGCTTGCGGAAGATGGCGTCGCGCCGCTCCTCGTCGAACTCCACCCGGCCCGCCTCGATGAGGGCGTCGGCCTCCGGGTTGGAGAAGGAGATGAAGTTGGACCCGCCCTCGGTCGAGGAGGAGTGCCAGACCTGGGCCGGATCCACCCGGGGCCCCGCGCCCCAGGCCAGGGTGCAGGCGTCGAACTCGTGCTCCCGCAGGCGCTTGCTGAAGGCGGCCCACTCCACCTTCTGGATGCTCATCTCGATCCCCGCCCGGGCGAAGGACTCCTTCATCAGGGTCGCCAGCCGCTCGGTGGTGACGCTCGAGGCCGAGATCATGAACGAGAAGGCGAAGCGCACCCCGTCGCGCTCGCGCACACCGTCCCCGTCGGTGTCCCTCCAGCCGGCCTCCTCCAGGAGCTTCACCGCCGCCACCGGATCGTAGGGAGGCTGCACCACCGCCGGATCGCAGGCGGCGCTCCGATAGTAGAAGTGGCAGGTCGTCGGCAGCACGAGGTCGTGGAGGACGCTCTTGCGGAAGCGCTCGCGGTCGATGAGCATCGTCAGCGCGAGCCGCACCCGGCGATCCTGGAAGGTGGGCCGCGCGAGGTTCCAGCCGATCCAGTTGTAGGTGGCGTCGTGGAAGAGAGAGCGGTGGAAGTTCTCCCGCAGGGCGGGCCGCTCCTCCATCTTCACCCAGGCCTCGCTCAGGGTGGAGGTGACCACGTCGAGCTCGCCCTTCTCGGCGAGGAGCGGCCCGACGGTGGGGTCCTTCACGATGCGGAAGACCAGGCGGTCGAGGTAGGCCTTGCGCCCCCAGTAGTCCTCGTTGCGGCGGTAGACCACGCGCTGGTCGGTCTTCCACTCGACGAAGGCGAAGGGGCCCGTCCCCACCGGGGCCCGGTTCAGCGGGTTGGTCGCGGCCTGGTTGTACTCGGCGCCGGTGAGCTTCGCGATGACGTGCGCGGGCTGGATCGGCACCTGGGCGAAGGGATCGTCCAGCGCCATGAAGTAGGGCTTCTTCCAGACGAACTCGACCGTGTGCTCGTCGATGGCCCGGAAGCTCTCGAGCTCCTCGAGGTGGGAGCGCAGGTGGGCGGCCTTGGTCGTCTCGTCGAGGACCTTCTCGTAGGTGGCGATCACGTCCTTCGCCCCGAAGGGCTGGCCGTCGTGGAAGCGCACGTCCTTCCGGAGGTGGAAGGTGTAGGTGAGCTTGTCCTCGGAGAGGGTCCAGGACTCGGCCAGCTCCGGCTGGAAGCGGTAGCGGGGGTCGTCGTAGGCGTCGATGCCCACCAGGGCCTGGTAGACGAGGTGATGGGTGATCCGGGACCCCCACCAGTCGTTGTCGACGATGGTGTTGAGGGAGGGGGGATCGGCGTACATCTGCACCACGACCTCGCCCCCCGGGACGGGCGTCCCCTGCCCCTCCAGCGGCGGCAGCCGGCCAGCGCGCCAGGCCGCGAGCTCGGGGTCCACGGCCGGCGCGGGCCTGGCCGCGGGCTGGGGCGGCGGGGGCGGCTCCTCGGCCTTCCCCCGGGTGCAGGCGGCGTCGAGGCCGGCGCAGAGCAGCAGCAGCGCCGCTCCCGCCGCACGCCTCGCTGCCACCCTTCGCCTCACTCGTTCACCTCGGGAGGCAGGAGGATAGCCGGATCCGGCCCCAGGGGCACGGTGGGGATCCCCGGCGGCAGGGCCAGCTCGAAGATGGCCGGGTCGAAGTCTGCGGAGTCCACCTCCAGCGAGCGCCAGCGCCAGTCCAGGCCGGTGCCGGCGCGCTCGTAGCGGATCGTCCAGGGCAGGAGGCCCGAGCCCTCGCCGGCGACCGGCCGGTAGTCCTCGTAGCTCACCTCCCAGGCGTCCTCACCCTCCGCCGCCGGCTCGTGGCGGTAGCGCCGGATGGTCCCCAGCTCGGGATCGATCCACACGCGCTGCACGCCCGCCGCGCCCTTCACCTCGACCCGGTAGGCGCGCGCCTCGTGGTCCAGGCGCAGGGAGAGCTTCGCCCCGAGCTCCAGCGGCGGCCGGCCGAGGAGGAGGTCGACCACCTCGCCGGGATCGAGCACCACCGGCAGCAGCGTCGCCAGCAACTCGGTGGTGGCGCTGCCGCGATAGGCCCGCCCTCCTTCGATGTCCCAGAGCAGCAGCTCACCCTCCCGGACCATCAGCACGGCCAGGGGCGAGCCGAAGAAGCTCAGGGTGTCGAGGCGCAGGCGATCGGGGACGGCCAGGGCCACCAGGTGGTCGGCCCCGAAGCGCCCCTGGGGGAGCTGGAAGCGCAGCTTCGCCTCCCCCTGGAGGGTCGCGGGGCTGGCCAGGCGCTCCCGCGAGGCGGCCAGCAGCTCCCCCGCGTCGTCCGCCGGGTTCGGCCCGAAGTCGAAGCGGCGGGGGCAGGCGCTGGTGAGGAGGAGGGTCGAGAGGAGCGCGCCGGCCAGCAGGGCCCTCATGGCGTGGGCTCCGCCTCGGGCGGAGGTGTCACCTTGGGCTCGGCGGTCTTCTCCCTGGCCATCTTCATCAGCTCCTGGAGGGACCGTACCCGGGGCTTCGCCTCGCTGTCAGCCTCCTCCGGAGCCTCCGGGGCCTCCGCCTCGTCCTCCTCGCTCTCCTCGCCCTCGCCGGCGGCCTGCTCCTTCGCCTGCTGCATCATCTCCTGGAGGGAGAGCACCTTCTTGGGCTGGGCGACCGGCTCCTCGACCGGCTCCTCGACCACCTCCTCGGGGGCGGCCTCCGGCAGGGAGGTCCAGATGGGCTGGTCGCGCAGGAGCCAGTTCACCGGGCCGAGAGAGACGGTGGGCAGGTAGGTGACCAGCACCAGCCCGACGAGCATCAGGCCGATGAAGGGCACCACCGAGCGGACGACCGCGCCGAGGGGCTGGCCGAAGACGGACTGGGAGACGAAGAGGTTCAACCCGATGGGGGGCGTGAGGTAGCCGATCTCGAGGTTGACGATGAAGACCACGCCGAGGTGGACCGGATCCAGGCCCAGGCCGACGCCGATCGGCACCAGCAGGGGCGAGAGTATCAGGATGGCGCTGATCGAGTCCATCACGAAGCCCACCGCGATGAGCAGCAGGTTGAGGGCGAGCAGGAACATGATCGGCGAGAGCTCCATCTCGCGGATCCACACCACCGCCCGCTGCGGCACCTGGGCGTCGGCCAGGAAGTGATTGAGGCCGAAGGACATGGCCATGATCACCAGCAGGCTGCCCATGAGGATGCCCGACTCCAGGAGGATGCCAGGGATGTCGCCGAGGGTGATCTCGCGGTGGACGAAGAGCTCGACCACCAGGGCGTAGATCACCGAGACCGCCGCCGCCTCGGTCGCGGTGAACATCCCGCTGTAGATGCCGCCCAGGATCAGGACCGGCAGGTTCAGGGCCCAGAAGCCCTCCCGGTAGCGGGTGATCACCCGGCGGAGGCTGAAGGCCTCCCGGGGCAGGTTCCAGCCGACGTAGACCGAGTACAGCGACATCAGGCCGCCGATGAGGGCGCCGGGGACGACGCCGGCGAGGAAGAGCTCGCCCACGTCCACGGTGCGGGAGGTGCCGGCGACGATGGCGAAGACCAGCATCGGGATCGAGGGCGGGATGAGGATGCCCAGCGAGCCGGCCGAGGTGACCAGGCCCAGGGAGAAGCGCTCCGGATAGCCGGACTTCGCCAGCGCCGGATACATCATGGTCCCGATGGCGATCACGGTGGCCGGGCTCGAGCCGGAGATCGCGGCGAAGAAGATGCAGCCGCCGACCGTGGCGATGGCCAGCCCGCCGGGGAGGTGCCCCACCAGGGCCTTGGCGAAGGCGATGAGCCTCCCGGCGATGCCGCCGGCGGTCATGATCGCGCCGGAGATCATGAAGAAGGGGATCGCCAGCAGGACGTTCTTCTTGGTGAGGTTGGCGATCTTCACCACGAAGATCTGGTAGGCGTCGAACTCGTCGTAGCCGTCACCCCAGAGCAGGAAGCAGAGGGCGGCGATGACGCCGATGATCACGAAGAGGGGCTCGCCCAGGGCGATGGCCGCGGCCACCGCCGCGAAGATCAGGAAGACGGGCCCGAGGGAGGCGCTCTCGCCCCCGTCGTCCGCGAGGGCGGCCTGCAGGGCCATCGCGGCCAGCACGACGGCGCAGACCCCGAAGAGGCGGCGCAGGCGCGGGCCCGGTCCGGGGCGGCGAGCGGGACGGAGGGAGGCGATCATGACTCTCCCTCCTCGTCGCTGCCCCTGGACCCCGAGAGGACCTTGGTCCCCTCGCTGGCCTCCTTGAGCATGGCCTGGATGGCGTCCCCCCCCACCCGGCCGTACTGCCGCCCGGTGGCCGCGGCCACGGCGGCCGTCAGGAAGCGGGTGCCCATGATCAGGAAGGTCAGGGGCAGGACCCCGAAGGCCGCCCACTGGGGCACCCCCGGCAGGCCGTCGACCAGCCCGCCGTAGCCGTCGGTCTGGATCCAGCTCTCCCAGTGCCCGCCGATGAAGGAGAGCGAGAGAGCGAAGAGGGCGAGCACCGCCGCCGCGGTGAAGAGGTTCGCCAGGGTGGTGACCACCCGGCGGGCGCCGGGCGACCAGAGCCGATCGGCCGCCTCCACCCGCAGGTGCCGGCCGTCGAAGGTGCACATCGAGGCGCCGACGAAGCCGACCCAGAGGGTGAGGATCATCGCCAGGGCCTGGGCCCAGACCACGCCGTTGGGCAGCAGCCAGATCATCCCGCGGACGACCACCCAGGCGCCGACCACCAGCGCCAGGGCCAGGCCCCAGGCGCGGAGGCGGCTCGTGCGCGACTCCTCCGCCCGCCAGCGCACGCCGATGTAGGCGAGGATCAGGAAGAAGGCGAAGAGGAAGGGCGGGGCCACCCAGTCCCGCATCGTCGGATAGAGGGCCTCCGCGAGGCCCGCCTCACCGAAGAGGCCGGCCGCCCCGGCCAGCCAGCGAGCGACCCGGCTCTCGGGATCCGCGAAGGTGCGGTGCACCACGTCGATGAAGACCACCACCGACATGACGAAGAGACCAGCCACGACCACGAAGCGCTCGGCCCGGTAGACCGCGCGATCGAGACGTCCGAGCAGTGCGAGCACGCGTCGTCTCCCCCGGCGTCGTCCCGGCCCTCCCCCGGAACATCGCCGCGAATTCTACTTGGCCCGGTGAGCGGCGAGGGCCTTCTCGATCTTCGAGAGCAGCGCGGCCGCCCTCTCCCCCTTCGCCTTCTTGAACCAGGTGTGGACCGGCTGCGCGGCGTCGGCGAGCGCCTTCAGCTCCTCGGGCGTGGGCCGGTAGAGCTCGATCCCCGCGGCCTCGAAGTTCTGCAGGAGCAGGGGCGAGAGCGCCCGGACCATCTTGCGGCCCTTGTGTCCCTCGGCCAGGGAGTCCTTCAGGATCACGTCCTGCAGCTCCTTGGGGAGGGTCTCGAAGGACTTGCGCGACATCACCATGATCCCGGGCTGGTAGATGTGCCGGGTCACGGAGTAGTGGCTCACGCCCTGGTACCAGGAGCTGGCGAAGGAGAAGAGCGGCGTGTTGTCGAAGCCGTCGACGACGCCGGTCTGCAGGGAGGAGAGCACCTCGGTCGCGGCGATGGGCACCGGAGAGGCCCCGTAGGCCCGGTACATCTCCAGGTGGGTGTCCACCTCCTGGGTGCGCATCTTCTTGCCCTTCACGTCCTGGGGTCCGTGGATCGGGCCGTAGCGGGTGCCGATGGAGCGCCAGCCGTTCTCGTGCCAGAAGACCAGGACGTAGCCGCGCTCCCAGAGGAGCTTCTTGGCGTCCTCGAGGATGACCTCGTCGAGGATGTGATCGACCTCCTCGAAGGACCGGAAGAGGTAGGGCAGCTCGAGGACCGAGAGCTCCGGGACGCTCGAGGCGAGCGCCGCGACCGAGCCGGCGAAGAAGTGGATCGCCCCCCGGTGGGTCTCCTGGACCGTGACGTTCTCGTCGCCGAGGACGCCTCCCCAGTAGGTCTTCAGCTTGATGCGCCCCCCGGACTCCTTGGCCACCCGCTTCTTCCACTCGTCGAGGTGCTCGGACCAGGGGGTCCCGTCGGGGGCGATGGAGGCCATCTTGAAGACGAACTCCGGCTTCTCGGCCTGCGCCTCGGCCCCGAGGGGGAGGAGCAGCGCCAGGGAGAGGGCCGCGGCGGCCAGCGTACGAACCATCATCTTGGCCTCCTTCACGGCTCTAGAAGAGCTCGTCGGCGTTCTTCTGCAGCTCCTCGGCCTTCTTCTTCTCGACCAGGACCTCGGGGCGAATCTCCGGCACGGCGTTCTCGTCCACCTCGAGGGCGGCCTCGAGCTGCTCGTCGAAGAGCGCGCGATCCTGCTTCTTCACCGCGAGGTTCTCGGCCATCAGCACGCGGGTGCCGATGTAGTAGGGCGCGAGCTCGAGGGACTTCGCGTAGTGCTGGGCCGACTTCTCGAGATCGCCGCCGGCGAACTTCGGAGCCACCGCGTAGAAGGCGCCGAAGTAACGATCGGGGGCGCCGTGGAAGTAGGTGGGATCGAGCTTCAGGCAGCGCTCCATGATGGCCTTCACCTTGTCCTTGTTGCCCAGGAGCACGGCGAAGCCCTTCTTCTTGGCCCACTTCCCGAGGTTCGTGGCGTACCAGTAGAGGGCGCCGACGCCCTCGACGCCGATGGCCTCGATGGCCGTCTCCAGCTTCTCGCCGTCCCGCATCCGCTTCTCGAAGTCGGAGGAGACCGCCATCATGGCCTTCTCACCCCAGGCCACGCCCTGATCCATCGTGTCCAGATAGGCCTCGTCGTCGCCCCGGAGGTAGCCGTCGGCCAGGAAGTAGAGGCCGCGGGTGATGCTGGTCAGGCTCTGGTAGTCGCTCGGGTCGAGCGCCACGGCCTTCTCCCAGGCGGCGATCGCCTGCTTGATCTCCTCGGGGTCGGTGCGCTTGGCCCAGTGCGCCTCGGCCTGCGCCTTCAGCTCGCCCGCCGCGCCCGAGTCGCCCGCGGCCTCCTTGGCGGCCTTCTCGGCCTCCCAGGCGGCGGTCCGGCCGGTGCAGCCCACCAGCAGGAGGGAAAGGCTCATGGCCGTCATCAGGATCGCTCTCGTTGCCTTCATCTCGTTCCTCCAGGAGGCTTCCCTCTGCGGGAGCCTCTTCAACCCATCATCGATGAGACGGCCGAGCGAGCAGGCAGCGCACGCCGCCCTCTCGTTCCCCCGGCCCCTTGAATAACCGCAGGCCCGATACCATCGGGACCGTCGGACCGTCAAAGCTCTTCAGGCGCGGCGCCGGGCGCCC
>JARGFU010000020.1:15328-15447 GCA_029210625.1 Deltaproteobacteria bacterium
TTCTTCGCCACCTTCCTGGCGGCCTTCTTCGCCGGCTTCTTCGCCACCTTCCTGGCGGCCTTCTTCGCCGGCTTCTTCGCCACCTTCCTGGTGGCCTTCTTCGCCGGCTTCTTCGCCAC
>JARGFU010000020.1:15547-85672 GCA_029210625.1 Deltaproteobacteria bacterium
CTTCGCGGCGGCCTTCTTCGCCGGCTTCTTGGCGGCCTTCGCGGCGGCCTTCTTCGCCGGCTTCTTGGCGGCCTTCGCGGCGGCCTTCTTCACCGGCTTCTTGGCGGCCTTCGCGGCTGCTCCCCCGGCGCCCGCCCGGGGCTGCCGCTTCCGGGACCGGGCCATCGGAGCCCCGATCCGATCCTGGAGGGACTCGCTGCTGGCCCGGCCGAGGACCACCGGCCCCTCGCCCCGGGCCTGCCTCGCCTCGTCCTCGACGCTGTGGAAGAGCCGCACCCGCGCGCTGCCCTTGAAGACCAGCTCACCCTTGCGGTTCTCGCCCCAGAGCTCGAGGCCGGCGCAGTAGCAGCCTTCCTCGTGGGTGAGCTCCGCCACCCGTCCGTGGCACACGATCTGGTCTCCGGGCCAGACGATCTTGATGAAGCGGGCCGAGAGGTGCTCCAGGTGGCTGCCCGCCCCCTGCCAGCGGGTGACCATCCGGCCGGCGTAGCCCATCGCCATCATGCTGTGGGCGTGCACGCTGGGCATCCCCGCCTCCCGGGCGGCGATCTCGTCGATGTGCATGGGGTCGAAGTCCCCGGAGGCCGCCGCGTAGCGGACGATCTGCACTCGATCGATGGGCCTCGAGGTCAGCGTCTCGAGCGTGTCTCCCACGCTCAGCTCCGACCAGTACCTGCGGTGATTGTCCTGCATGTCCGCTCCGACCCTTCCCTTCCTTCTAGACCCTGGCCACCAGCTGGTGGCGGCCCCGGTAGACGACCTCGCCCGAGGTCAGGCGGCCGGTCTCGGAGATCACCACGAGCTCCATGGCGCCGCTGATCCCGTCCCGGCTGGAGATCTCGTCGATCCGGTGGGTGACGAGGATCGTCTCCCCCACCACGATCGGCCGCTCGTACTCGAAGACCTGCTCCGCCAGGAGCACCTCTCCGTTCGCCACCCCGAGCAGCTCGCGCAGATCGGAGCCCGCCTCGAAGGTGACCGGGAAGGTGGGCGGCGCGACGATGCCGGGATAGCCCATCGCCCGGGCCGCGCGCTCGCTGCGGTGGATGGGGTTGTCCTCTCCGAGCGCATCGGCGAAGCGCCTCACCGCGCCCCGCTCCACCAGGTTCCTCCCCGGTGTCGTCGTCCGACCCACCAGCCTGCGATCGAGCATCTGACCCTCCTGGCCACCCAATGGCCGGCCTCGCCCCGGTTGGCGCGGGTGACTCCTGCACTTCCCGCGTTCCCCCGCAGCCCGGGCAGAGGCCCGATCCCGGCGCTGCGCGCCACAGACTACCGGTCTACGCGGGCCGATCAAGCGTCCATGTTGGGGGCCGGGGACCCCCGGGGGCCCCGGAAATGCCAAATTCTGCCCCTATGGGCCCAATTGACGGCCAGCGGACCCCGTGCGACGCTCGACCCACCATGTCCAAGAAGAGCCAGCAGACCGCCCTCAACAATCATTTCGCCATCGAGCAGGCTGATCTGCAGACGAGGGTGCTGCTGCTCGAGGACCTGGTGGCGACCCTGGAGCAGACCCTCTCCGGCCTGCTGGCTCACCTCCAGGCCAGCGGAGACCTCGCCCCCGACGCGAGCTTCGCCCGGAAGTGGGACGAGGCCCTCGCGATCCTGCGAGAGGCGGGCTGGAAGGAGCGCCCGCTGCCAGGCGAGGCGCCCAAGGCGGGCGTCACCTGCCCGGGCTGCAGCTCGGTGCTCCGCAACGTCACCGGCGCGCCCGGTGAGCGCTGCGACTGGTGCGGTCACGTCTTCGTGCTCGTCTGCCCCGGCTGCCAGCGGGAGCTGGAGAACCTCTTCGGTGAACCGGGGGACGTCTGCCTCCACTGTCAGCACCGCTTCTAGGCTACAATACCGCCGATGCAATGCCCGGAGTGTGGAAGCGAGCAGCCCGACGGCACCGCGATCTGCGACGCCTGTGATGCGATCATCGATCCCTCCTTCCTGGGGGAGGATGCGCCGGAATTCGACGACGAGGGCACCGACCCGGGCCTCGCGGCGGCGCCGCGGGGCGAGCCCGGCACCCAGATCTTCGACGCGGGAGACTCCCTGGGGCGGGACGAGGGGACCGAGAACTTCGACTCCGGCGAGGCGGGCACCTACGTCGGCGGCGCGCCGGCCGGGCCCCCGGGCCGCGGCGACGAGGTGGACGAGCCTCCCACCGCCGCCCGGGCCACCGTGCCCGAGGTCCCCGAGGACGACGGGGAGTACGAATACGAGGACGAGTACGAGGAGGAAGAGGAGCCGTGGGTTCCTCCCGCCGCGAAGCCGGCGCGCGAGGAGTTCGACTACCGCAAGTACGTGAGCGAGGAGCCGGCGCCCGCCCCCGAGCCCGCCGCGGCCGCCCCGCAGGCCGGGCGCTCCCGCGGCGGCGCCATCGGACGCGCCCGCGGAGGGTCACCCTCCCCCGCCGTCTCCCCGGGCACCGATCCCGGAGGCTCCGGGGGCGTTCGCGGCGCCCTGGAGTTCGACACCTCCTCCCAGATGATGGACGACTACGAGGCCATGGCCCGCAAGCTCTGGGAGAGCTTCATGGGCCTACCGGCCACCGAGAAGGTCTCCATCATCGGCGCCTCCCTGGCCGCCCTCACCGTCCTCTTTCCCTGGCGGATCGACGTCTCCCCGGCCGGCGTGGCCGACGAGACCATCGGCCTGGTCGGCATGGGCTGGGTGGGCCTCCTCCTGGCCGTCGCCGCCCTGGGCATCAACTGGTACCGGCTCACCCAGCCGGGCGCGGCCGACAAGGCCCGCACCCTGGCCCTGGCCGTGGTCGGGACCTGCGGGGCGGGGCTCCTCTGGAGCGTCATCAGCCTGGGCGCCGCGGCCAGCGGCGGCGAGGTGATGGTGGGAAATCCCCACGGGGTCACGCCGGGGCCGGGCTACGGCCTCTTCATGCACCTCGTCGCCTGGACGGTGGCGGGGATCGGCGCGGTGGTCTCCCTGAAGGACCTCCCCACCAGCCGGCGCCGGCGCCACTGATCAGCCGCCGACGAGGGTGCGGAAGTAGTCCACCGAGGCGGGGGAGGCCCAGTCCCGCGGCCCGATGAACTTCGCGACCACCCGGCCGTCGGGGTCCACGACGTAGGTCTCGGGGAACTTCACCGTGCCCCAGGCCCGCGTCACCTTCTGCCCCTCGTCCATGAGCACCGGGAAGGGCGGCAGGTTGCCCGAGAAGAACTTCCGCACGTCGCCCACCGAGTCGTCCTCGCTGATCGCCAGCACCACGAAGCCGCTCTGCTCGAGGGCCTGATGCAGCCGCAGGATGGAGGGCAGCTCCTCGACGCAGGGCGGGCACCAGGTGGCCCAGAAGTTCACGAAGACGGTCTTGCCCCGGTAGTCCGTCAGGCTCACCGGGGTGCCGGTGAGATCCTTGAGGGTGAACTCGGAGGCGAGCTGATCCATGTGCAGCCCGTTGAGCTCCACCGGGATCGGCTGCACCGGTCCGAGGAGCCAGCGGGCCATGCTCTCGCCCACCGGCGCCAGGGCGAGGACCAGGCCCACCAGGAGGATGACCAGGCGATCCCGGGGGGTGATCAGCGGCTGTAGCTTCACGGTGTCCATCGTTCGCGCTCCCCCAGCGCGCTTCAGACGTGCTCGCAGCGCCGGGGCGTCGAGACGATACTTGAAGGCTCGATGGCCGTCCACGTGGAGGACCGGGATCTCGAGCCGGTAGCGCTCGAAGAGCTCGGGATCGGCGGTGATGTCGTGCTCCACCAGCCGGAGCGGGATCTCGCGGCCCACCTCCTCGATCACGGCCTTCATCTCCTCGCAGAGGCCACAGTCGTCCTTGGTGTAGAGATCGAGGCGGATCATCGGGCGGCAACCTACCACGGGGGTAGCGGGCCTCGCTTGCCGCTGACGGGCCCCCCGGTGGATGATGCGGCGATGGTGGGGCTCCAGGGCGATCTGCGAACGATGTCACTGGCGGAGCTGCTGCGCTTCGTCGTGGGCAAGGGGCTGAAGGGGACCATCCGCTGCGCCCAGGGCCCGAACGAGAAGAGCTTCGTGGTGATCGACGGCCAGGCGGTGCTGGCCTCCTCCAACGACGCCCGGGAGTACCTCGGGCAGTTCCTGATCAACTTCGGTCACGTCACCGAGCAGCAGCTCGACGAGGCCTTCGAGACCCAGCGCCAGACCACGGTCTACCTCGGCAAGATCCTCACGATGATCGATCTGGTCAGCGAGCCCGAGCTCGAGGCCGTCCTGCAGCTGAAGATCCGCGAGACGGTCCTCTCCCTCACCGAGTGGACCTACGGCACCTTCTTCTTCCAGCAGGACGTCGTGCCCGACCTCGGCCCGGGGGTGCAGGTGGCGGTGACGCTGGCCAACATCGAGGAGGAGGCCGACTTCCGCCGGACCGCCTGGGAGTCGATCCGCCAGGTCTTCCCCCGCGGCACCGACCTCCTCCGGGTCGATCGCGCCGCCCTCGCCGCGGACCACAACAACCCGCTGGATCTGCGCATCCTGGAGTACGCCGAGCAGGGCGAGTCCATCGACGGCATCGCGCTGCACCTCCACGCCACGCCCTTCGCCTTCTACCAGCGCCTCTTCTCGCTCTACCGCCTCGGGGTGGTGGCGCCCGTCGAGGCCCCGGAGCTCGACGAGGTGGAGGTGGAGGTGGTGGACCTCGACGCCATCCCGGACGTGATGGGGGCGGCCGCCGACCTCGGCTCCCTCCTCGCCCAGGTGAAGACCTTCCTCGAGGCCGGGCGCTTCGACGAGGCGGAGACGGTCGCCCGCCGGGCCACCGCCCTGGAGCCGACCGACGCCACGGCGCAGACCGCCCTGCGGGAGGCCGAGCTCCTCCTCCTCACCCGGCTGCGGGACGAGCTCCTCGTGCAGCCCCGCTGCCCGCGGCTGGTGAGGGACCCCCGGCAGCTCGATCCCCAGAGCCTCGGCCCGGCCGAGCGCTACCTGATGAAGCGCTTCGACGGGACCCGGACCTTGAGCCAGGTGATCCGGGTCAGCCCGATCCGCGAGCTCGACGCCCTGAAGCTGGTCAAGCGCTTCCTGGCCACCGGCGTGGTGGTGCTCGAGGAGCCGGCCTAGGAGGCCTCGGCGAGCGCGGCGCGCAGCGCCTTCAGCTGCGCGGCCAGGGTCCGGAAGTCGGCCGGGGTGAGGGCCTGGGGGCCGTCCGAGAGGGCGTCGGCCGGGGCCCCGTGGACCTCGACCATCACGCCGTCGGCGCCGGCGGCGAGCGCGGCCCGGGCCATGGGCGCGACGAGCTCCCGCACCCCGGTGGCGTGGCTCGGATCCACGATCACCGGCAGGTGGGACTCGCGCTGCAGCACGCAGACCGCGGAGAGGTCGAGGGTGTTGCGGGTCGCCGTCTCGAAGGTCCGGATCCCGCGCTCGCAGAGGATGATCTGGGTGTTGCCGCGGCTGGCGACGTACTCGGCCGCCATCAGCAGCTCCTGGATCGTCGCCGACATCCCCCGCTTGAGCATCACCGGCAGGCCGGCGTCCCCCACCGCCTCGAGGAGGGAGAAGTTCTGCATGTTCCGGGCGCCGATCTGCAGGATGTCGGCGGTGGCGGCCACCACCTCGAGGGTCTCGGTGTCCTTCACCTCGGTGATGATCGGGAGGCCCGTCTCCTCCCGGGCCTCGGCGAGGATCGCGAGCCCCTCCTCCTTCAGGCCCTGGAAGGCATAGGGGCTGGTCCGCGGCTTGAAGGCGCCGCCCCGCAGCACGTGGGCGCCGGCGGCGGCCACCTCCCGGGCGACCCCGAGGGTCTGCTCGCGGGACTCGACCGAGCAGGGGCCGGCCATGATCGTGAACTCGCCCCCGCCGATGATCGTCCCCCGGCACTCGATCCGCGTGCCCTCGGGCCGCATGTCCCGGCCCACGAGCTTGTAGGGGCGGGAGACGGGGATGCAGTCGGTCACGCCGGGCAGATCCGCGAAGGGGGTCGGATCGATGGCGCCCTTGTTGCCGGTGAGCCCGATGGCGGTGCGCCGCTCGCCGGGGATGGGGTGGGCCTGCAGGCCGAGCTTCTCGGCTCTCCGGCTGACGGCGTCGATCTGTTCGGGGGTGGCCCCGGGGGCCATGACGATGAGCATGCTGTCCTCGCTGTTCGCGCTTCGGTCCGGCCTTCGAGGCGCGCTACCCTACCTCTCCGGCCAGACGGCCGTACACCCGCCGAAGCCGCAACCACCGGCGGCGCGCCCCGGCTGCCTCCCGTTCATGCACCCCGAGCGCCGCCCTCGCAAGCCGCACCTCGCTGCCGGCCGCCTCGAGCTCCTGCCGCAGGACCGAGGCGCGGGCCCGGCTCGAGGCCACCACGCCCCGCCAGCCCGCCGCCGCGATCCGCGCGAGCGCCGCCCGGGCCGCCGCCTCCTCCCGGAGGGAGCGCTCGAGCCCTGCCCGGGCCGAGGCCTGCGCCCCCGCGGCCCGGGCCATCGCCTCGGCGGCCTCGTCCACCCGCCTCCGGGCGAGGGTCCGGCGCGCGCTCACGCCGCCACCCGCAGGAGCGCCTCCCGCAGCGCCCCGGGACCGGCGGGCTCCCCCTCCTGCTGCAGCAGCGCCTCGATCCCGGGCCAGCGCGCCAGAGCCTCGTCGCCCTCCGGATCCCGGCCCGGCTCCCAGGCGCCGAGCACCATCAGCTCCCGGCGCTCCTCCTGGAGGCGGGCCCAGCGCCGCAGCCGGCGCGCGGCCCGGAGGTGCTCCTCGTCGGCCACCTGCTGGGCCAGGCGGCTCAGGGAGGCGACGGGATCGAGGGCCGGGTAGTGGCCGCGCTCGGCGAGCTCCCGCGAGAGGACGAGGTGCCCGTCGAGGAGCCCGCGGAGCTCCTCCTCGAGGCCGGAGCCCTCCTCGAGGACGGTGTAGATCGCGCTCATCCTTCCGTGGGCGTCGTTCCCGGCGCGCTCGAGCAGGCGGGGCAGGCGGGCGAGGGCCGAGGCCGGGTAGCCGGCGGGCCCGAGGGGCTCCCCGGCCGAGAGGGCGATCTCCCGCTCCGCCCGCAGGTGACGGGTGAGGGAGTCGACCAGGAGGACGACCTCCCGGCCCTCCCGGCGGAAGTGCTCGGCCAGCGCCGTGGCCAGGGGGAGCGCCCGCGCCCGCTGGTGCGCCGGGGCCGCGCCGGTGGCGGCGACGATGAGGGTGCGCGCCCGCGCCTCGGCCGGCAGCCCGCGGCGGAGCTCCTCGAGCTCCCGGCCCCGCTCTCCCACCAGCGCGAGCACGACCACCTCGGCCTCCAGCCCGGCGGCGAGCCGCGCGACCAGCCGCGTCTTGCCGGTCCCGGCGGGCGCGAAGAGCCCCACCCGCCCGCCGCGCCCCAGGGTGCACAGGGCGTCGATCGACCGCACCCCCGTCCAGAGGGGCTCGTCCACCGGCCGCCGCGCGTGGGCCACCGGCGGGGGCGCGTCCAATCGCACCGGGGTGAGGCCGCGACGATCGAGGGCCGGCCCACCGTCGAGGGGCCGGCAGAGGGGGTCGATGACCCGGCCCAGGAGCGCCGGCCCCGCCGCCGGGACCGGGGTACCCCGCAGGCGGACCGGCGCCCCGATCTCGAGGCCGGCGGCGGGCCCGCGGAGCAGGAGGGTCGCCTCGTCTCCGCGCAGCGCGACCACCTCCCCCTCCACCTCGCTCCCGGCGCCGGCGGCGGCGCTCGCCCCGAGCTGCGCCCCGGGCAGGTGCACCCGGGCGTGCTGCCCCCGGAGCGCCAGCAGGCTCCCCTCCGGCCGCAGCCGGGGCAGGCCCTCGAGCGCGCCGGCGGCGCCGCGCAGGCGCCCGAGGGTCTCGCGCAGCGGGTCGCGGCTCACGCGGGCTCCTCCCGGATCAAGCCCAGCGCGCCGGCGAGCGCGTCGAGGGCCAGGCCCGCCCGGGTCTCGACCCGGGCGTCGAGGCCCCCGCCGGGGAGGCGGGCCACCAGATCGCCGGGCGCGAGGGAGGCGTCCACGCGCACCTCGCCCTCGCCCTCCAGGGCGGCCCGGTCCGCGGGGTGCACCCGCAGCTGGATCTCGGCCCCCGGCGGCGCCCGCCGGTGGACCTCCCGCGCGAGCGCCCGCAGCAGTGGCCCGCGCTCGGCCGGGATCTCCCGCCACACCTGCTCGGCGACGGCGAGGCAGGCCTCGGCGGCGGCCTGGCAGAGGCGGATCCGCCGGAGATGATCGGCCCGGGCCAGCCGCTCCCGGCGGCGCGCGAGCCAGCGCCCGGCGTCGCGGCGCAGCCGTCGCCGCTCCTCCGCCCGGAGCGCCTCGAGCTCGTCCCGCGCCGTGGCGCGGATCCGGTCGGCCTCTTGCTGCGCCTCCTCGAGCAGCTCGGCCGCCCGGTCCCGGGCCGCCAGCAGGTGCGCGGGGACGATCGGCCCCTCGAGGCGCAGCAGGCAGGAGAAGTCAGGTTCACCCATGGTGCTCCCCTCTTCCAGGATGCGTGCCAGCCCCCTCCAGGCCCCCTCCTGGCCCCCTCCCGGGGCGCCGGAACCCGGACGCGAGACCGCACGCCGGACCTGGGGTCCGCCTGCCGGACCGCACCCGGGCGGCCCGGAGGCCTTGACGTGCCCCCGCACCACCGCCGACAACCCTGGGCCGTGGAGGCCCTTCGCGAGACCCTGATCGTCGCCGAGCAGGACCTACGTCACTCCGTGAGGACGACGAAGGCCCTGGCCTTCCTCCTGATCTACGCGCTGCTCACCCTCGGCGGCGGCGCCCTGATGGTGGAGGCCGCGGCCCGCACCGAGCAGATGGCCATGGAGGCGGCCGAGAAGTTCGGCATGAGCCCCGAGCAGGCCGAGGCCGAGAAGACCGAGGCGAAGCGCAAGGCGACGGTGGGCGCGCTCGAGTGGGTGATGAGCGACGAGAGCGAGGCGGAGGCCCAGGCCGACTACCTCCTGGGCTGCCCCCTGATCGTCCTGATCTTCTTCGTGGTGAACATCCTCCTCTTGCCCTTCCTGATCGTCCTGATGACCTACGATCAGATCTCGGCCGAGCTGCAGTACCGCTCCGCGCGCTACACCCTCCTGCGCGCCAGCCGGACCTCGCTCCTCCTCGGGAAGATCCTCGCCAACGGCGTGCTGATCACCGCCATCACGGTGGTCACCAACCTCCTGCTGGTGACCTACGCCCAGGTGCGGCTGGTGGAGTTCGAGCTCTCCTCGGCGCTGGTCTACGTCCTGCGCTTCTGGGCCCTGACCCTCCCTCTGGCGCTGGCCTGGGTCTCGATCATCGCCTTCCTCTCCTCGCTCTTCCGCTTCTCCTACCAGGCCCTCATGGCCAGCCTGGCCACCTTCTTCGCGACCCTGGTGCTGCTGGCGATGACCCTCTGGGAGAGCTTCGACTTCCTGAAGTACGTGCTGCCCTGGCACTACAACGGCCTGCTCCTCTCCCACCGCCTGGGCGATCAGCTCCTCGGGACCGGGGTCTTCCTCTTCATCGCGCTGCTCTTCGGCGGCGCGGCCTGGCTGGTGCTGAAGCGGAGGGACGTCTGATGTCCGCGCTCGCGCTCCGCCTCGAGGAGGTCGTCAAGCGCTTCGGCAGCCTGCGGGCGGTCGACGGCGTCAGCCTCGAGATCCCCGTCGGCTCGGTGTACGGCCTCATCGGCCCCAACGGCGCGGGTAAGACCACGACCTTCTCCCTGGTGAGCGGGTGGCTGCGGCCCAACAGCGGGCGGGTCGAGGTGCTGGGCACGGACCCGAGGCAGATCCACCGCCTCAAGGGCCGCTTCGCCGCCCTCCCCCAGGATGCGTCGCTGCCGCCGAACACCTCCCTGATCCAGAGCCTGAGCTACTTCGCCCGGCTCCAGGGCCTCTCCCGGCCCGCTTCGAAGGTGGCGGCCGAGGAGGCCCTCGCCCTGGTCGGGCTCAAGGAGTGGAGCAAGGTCCGGGCGCTGACTCTCTCCCACGGCATGGCGAAGCGGGTCGGCCTGGCGCAGGCCTTCCTCGGCAAGCCCGAGCTGGTGCTCCTCGACGAGCCGACCGCGGGCCTCGATCCGAAGAACGCCCACCACCTGCGCAACCTGATCCGCGAGATGCGCGGCGAGTCGACGATCCTCATCTCCTCTCACAACCTCTACGAGCTCGAGGACCTCTGCGATCACGCCGCGATCCTCGATCGCGGGAAGGTGTTGACCTCCGGGAGCATGGCGACCCTCTCCGCCGCCGACCGCGAGGTGGTGATCGTGCTGGCCGACGTGGATGGCGAGCGCTTCGCCGCCGCCGTCGAGAAGCTCCCGCAGGTGAAGAGCGCGAGCTTCGAGGTGAAGGTGCGGGAGCTGACGGTGACCTTCGGCGACGAGCCGGGCGAGACGCACCTCACCACCACCGTGCTCGAGGCGCTGATCGGCGCCGGCGCGCGGATCGAGGCCGTCCGCAAGGGCCGGGGCCTCGAGCGCCGGGTCCTCGAGATCACCTGAAAGAGGAGGCCCTCATGCGCGACGCCGCCGTGATCACCTGTGCTCTCACCGGTGTGCTCACCGACCCCGCCCGGCACTCGGTCCCGGTGACCCCCGTGGAGATGGCCGCCGAGGCGCGCCGGGCCCGGGACGCCGGCGCCTCCATCGTCCACTGCCACTTCCGGATGCAGGAGCCCGGCATGGGCCGCCTGCCCTCCTGGGATCCCGAGGTCGCCGCGGCGGTCTGCGACGCCATCCTCGCCGAGGTCCCGGACCTCATCATCAACATGAGCACCGGGGTGATGGGGCCGGACATCGCCGCTCCCCTGGCCTGCCTCGAGCGGGTGAAGCCGGAGATGGCCGCCCTCAACGCCGGCTCGCTGAACTACCTGAAGCTGCGCGCCAACGACGAGTGGGCCTGGCCGCCCCTGCTCTTCGACAACCCCGTCGACAAGATCGAGGGCTTCGCCGCGGTGATGAAGGAGCACGGGATCGTCCCCGAGTGCGAGTGCTTCGACACCGGCATCCTGCGCAGCGTCGCCCTCTACGCCCGCCGGGGCCTGGTGCCGAGCCCGCCCCACGTCTCCCTGGTGATGGGCGTGGCCTCGGGGATGCCGGCCAAGGCCTCGTGGCTGCCACTGCTCCAGGAGGAGATGGTGGAGGGCACCCACTGGCAGGTCATCGCCATCGGCCGCCAGGAGGTCTGGGACCTCCACCGCCACACCGCGGAGGCCGGCGGCGACCTGCGCACGGGCCTCGAGGACACCTTCTACCTCCCCGACGGCAGCCGCGCCGACTCCAACGGCCCCCTCGTCGAGGTCCTCGCCCGCGTCGCCGAGGAGGCCGGCCGCCGCGTCGCCTCTCCCGACGAGGCGAGAGAGATCCTGGGGCTGCGAGGGCGATGAGCTGCGAGCTGTGAGCTATGAGCTGCGAGCCTGCTACTGCTCGCGCCCAGCTCGAAGCTCGTAGCTCGTAGCTCGTAGCTCGAAGCCGGCAGGATTGGACCCTCGAGTCGACCGTGCTAGCAAGCCACGCATGGCCCCCTTCCGGATCTGCTTCGTCTGCCTGGGCAACATCTGCCGCTCCCCTCTGGCCGAGGCCGTCCTCCAGCAGATGGTGCGAACGCGAGGCCTCGAGGATCAGATCGAGATCGAGTCGCGGGGCACGGGCGACTGGCACCTCGGCCAGCCGGCCGATCCCCGGATGCAGGCCGCCGCGACCCGCCACGGCGTGCCGATGTCCACCCGGGCCGAGCTCTTCGAGGAGGAGGACTTCGCCGACTTCGACCTGATCCTCTCGATGGACCGGGCGCGCTTCGGTGAGCTCGAGCGCCGGATGCCCCGGCGGGTGAAGGCGGCGCTGCGCCTCTTCCGCGACTACGATCCCGAGGCCAGCGGCCCGGCCGACGTGCCGGATCCCTACTACGGCGGCGAGGACGGCTTCGAGGAGGTCTACCGGATCGTCGAGCGCACCTGCGCGGCGATGCTCGACGCCCACCAGCGAGGGGAGCTCCCCTGACCCTCGAGGAGCACCTCGGGGAGCTGCTGGGGTCGCCGGTGCGGGCCTCCCGGGCCGTGGGGGGAGGCTCGATCTGCGAGGCCCGCCGCCTCCAGCTCGCCGACGGCCGCTCGATCTTCGTGAAGGAGGCGCGCGGCGCGCCGCCCGGCCTCTTTCCGGCCGAGGCCGAGGGGCTCGCGGCGCTCGGGGCCGCCGGGGGACCGAGGGTGCCGGCGGTGCTCGCGGTCGAGGAGCGCTTCCTCGCCCTCGAGGATCTGGGCGCGGGCCGGGCCTCGAAGGGAGACTGGGAGCACTTCGGCCACGCGCTGGCCCGGCTGCACCGGCAGAGCGCGGAGGGCTTCGGCTTCGCGGCGGACAACTTCATCGGGCGCACGCCGCAGCCCAACGGCTGGATGGCCGACGGCCCGACCTTCTTCGCCGAGCGCCGCCTCCTCCACCTCGGCCGCGCCTGCCGGGACGAGCGGGGCCTCGATCGGCGAACGCTCCAGGCGCTCGAGTCGATCGCGCGGCGGCTGCCCGAGCTGCTCCCGGACGAGCCCCCGGCGCTCCTGCACGGCGATCTCTGGACCGGCAACGTGCACCCCTGCGCCAGCGGAGAGATCGCGCTGATCGACCCCGCGGCGCACTTCGGCTACCGTGAGGCCGATCTCGCCATGACCTCCCTCTTCGGTTCACTTCCGGCCGCCTTCCACGCGGCCTACGAGAGCGCCTGGCCCCTGGCCCCGGGCGCGCGGGAGCGCGTGAGCCTCTTCAACCTCTACCACCTCCTCAACCACCTGCTCCTCTTCGGCGGGGGCTACCGCGCCTCGGTGGAGCAGACGGCGCGGCGCTGGGCATGACGCGGTCGCCCCTCACCATCCAGGCCGCCGGGCGCTCCGACGTCGGCCGCGAGCGCCAGAACAACGAGGATCGGCTGGTGGTGGTCGAGCCCGACGAGCACGACGCCGGGTGGATCCTCTGCGTCGCCGACGGCATGGGAGGCCACCCCGCCGGCGAGGAGGCCTCCGGGCACGTGGTGGAGCTCATCGCGGCCTTCCCCCGGGAGGAGGACCTCCCCGATCCGGGAGGGGATCGCGGGGTGAAGCTCGCCCGGGCGCTGGCCGCGACCTTCGAGCGCGCACACCGGGAGGTGCTGGCGATCGGCGCCGGCGACCCCGAGAAGACCGGCCTGGGGACGACCGTCGTCGCCGCGCACCTCGTCGAGGGTGAGCTCCACGTCTTCCACTGTGGAGACTCGCGCTGCTACCTCCTGCGCGAGGAGATCCTCGAGCAGCTGACCTCGGACCACGTGGTGGTCGACGGCGGCATCCGCTTCCTCGCGGCTCACGTGGGCATGGCCGAGGGCTTCGTCCTCGAGCACGCCCGCCGGGATCTCGAGCCCGGGGACCGGATCCTCGTCTGCTCCGACGGCCTGACGGACATGGTACCGGCCGAGGTCTTCGGGCTGGCGCTCCACGAGGCGCCCGATCCCGAGCAGGCGGTGCTCACGCTGGTGGAGATGGCCCTCCTCGCGGGTGGCCATGACAACGTGAGCGTTGCCGTGGCCTTCGTCTCCTGATCTCCGGGATCCGGCGACGAAGGCCTGCGGCGAGTGACGCCAGCGGCGTCGAGGGCGGCTACAGCAGGCGCTGAGTCGCGTAACCCGTCATCTGGTTGTCCCAGGTGTTCATCTGCCCGGCGAAGAGGGGGCACTCCTGGCAGCTGAAGGAGGGCCAGCCGCGCTTCACGGCGAGGTTGAGGCAGCCCTCGTACTCGGGGCAGAAGAGGTTCCGCACGGACTCGGAGCCGGTCCGGGACTCGGAGTTGATGACGTTCGTGAGGGGGATCGGGTTGGGCATGGGCTGGTTCATCGTGACTCCGCTTGGTGAAGGCGCCGGCGAGGGCTCGACGCGGTGTGTCTTCCCCGGTGAGTGGCGGCTTTATAGGAGGTTTGAATCAGCCCTGTCAAATTCTTCGACGCGGTGCGTCAAGAAATTGATTTCTCTACAATTTTCAGGACCTCTCCTCCCCACTCCTCGACCCATCTCGGGCCGATCCCGGGAAGATCACGCAGATCGGAGAGGGATCCGGGCCGCTGCTCGGCGATCAGCTCGAGGTCGCGGGCGGTGGCGATCACCTGCACCTGCACCGAGAGCTCCGCTGCCTTGCCCTGCCGCCACGCCAGGAGAGCATCGAGGATCGCCCCGTTGCCGCTCGAGGGCCGCCGCGGCGGCCGCGGTCGGCGGGGCGGTGGCGGCTCACGATCCTGGAGGCCCACGCGCACCGCCTCGAGGATCCCCTTCTCGAAGCGCTGCCGGCTCGCCTTCGGCATCCCGCCCACCTTGCCCAGCGCATCGCTGCTCTCCGGGCGGGCGCGGGCGATCCGGACCATCACGTCGTTGCCCAGCACCATGAAGGGAGGGCGGTTGATCCTCTCGGACCGCGCCTCGCGCGCGAGGTAGAGCGCCCGGACGATCGCGCGCCCCGCAGGATCGAGCCCGCCGTAGCCCTTGATCTTGTAGAAGCCCTGCTCGTCGAAGCGCTTCTCCTGAGGGCGGGTGGCCATGATCCGCTCGAAGAGGCGACGCGCGCCCTCCCAGCGTCCCGCGGCCTCGAGCTGGGCGCCGAGGATCCGGCGCAGCTCGATGAGGTGCTCGACATCGGCGGCGGCGTAGCGGAGCTGCGCGGACTTCAGCGGCCGGCGGCTCCAGTCCGAGCGCTGCTCTCGTTTCGAGAGCTTCACGCCGAAGTGCTCCTCGACCAGCGCGGCCAGGCCCACCTGGTCGCCGCCGAGGATGAGCCGGGCCCCCTGGGTGTCGAAGAGGCCGGTGAGGGCGATGCCCGCGCTCGCCCGCAGCAGGCGGACGTCGTTCTCGCCCGCGTGCATGACGATCTCCACCCCCGGATCCTCGAAGGGGGCCTTCAGCAGCTGCAGATCGACGGCGAGGGGATCGATGAGGTAGATGCCCTGCTCGTCGGCGATCTGCAGGAGGCAGAGCTTCTCCCGGTAGGCGTAGAAGGCGTCGGACTCGGTGTCGACGCCGAGCACCGTGCCCGCCTTCCAGCGAGCCGCCAGGCGCTCCACCTCACGATCGTCGGCGATGAAGCGAGGCTCGTGGCCCTCGCTCACGCTCCCTCCTGCCCCAGCGGCGGCGGTGGAACCTCCCGCGCCACGTGGCAGGCGAGGTTCGCGGCGGCCCGGGCGTTGGCCTCGAGGATCGCCAGGTTCACGGCGACCGCGCCGGGCCCGAGCTGCTCGCGCAGGGACTCCAGGAGGAAGGGCGTGAGGGCCTTTCCGTGCACGCCCTCCTCGCGGGCGCGGGCCGTGGCCGCCTCGACCGCGCCCTGCACCTCGCTCGCCTCGAGCGCGACGGCCCGGGGCACCTCGTTGGCGACCAGCAGGCCACCCTTGCGGCCGATGGCCCGGTGGGCCCGGAAGATCCGCGCCACCTCGGCCTCGTCCTCGGCCACCAGCTCCAGGGGGAGCCCGGTCTCGTTGTAGTAGAAGCCCGGGAACTCCGCGGTCCGCAGCCCCACCACCGGGACCGCGAGCGACTCGAGCCGCTCGAGGGTCGCGGGGAGGTCGAGGACGGCCTTCGCTCCGGCGCTGACGATCGCCACCGGCGCCTGGGAGAGGACGATGAGATCGCTGGAGACGTCTCCGTGCTCGCTCCAGCCCGGGTGCACGCCGCCGATGGCGCCCGTCGCCATGACCCGGATGCCCACCCGCGACGCGATCCAGGCCGTCGCCGAGACCGTGGTGCCACCGGTGAGGCCCTTGACCATGGCCACCGCGAGGTCGCGCACGCCCAGCTTGGCGCAGGGCGCCTCGGGGTCCGCGAGGCGCTTGAGCTCCTCGTCGTGCAGCCCCACCCGGATCTTGCCGTCGATCACCCCGATGGTCGCGGAGACCACGCCGGCCTCGCGGGCCGCGCGGGCCGCTCGCCAGGCCGACTGGGAGTTCTCCGGCGCGGGCAGGCCGTGAGTCAGGACGACCGACTCCAGGCCGATGACGGGGTGGCCCTCGGCGAGGGCCTCCCGGACCTCTGGGCTGACGACGATGGGAGGCGTGGAGGCAATGCTCATGGGAGGCGCACCCTATCAGGCGCCACTGCATCCCCCAAGGTGCGGGATGGCTACAGATCGTAGCGTCGCAGCTTACGATCGAGGGTCGGCCGCGAGATGCCCAGCCGCCGCGCCACCCGGGCCTTGCGCCCTCCCTCGGCCTCCATCGCCGCCCGGATCGCCCGGACCTCCAGGGCCTCGACCCGCTCGGAGAGCTGTCCACCGGACGGGCTCTCACCCTCCTCCGTGCTGGTGGAGGGGAGGACGAGCGGCTCGCCCCGCGGGGTGGCGCGCAGGGCCGCCGCCGCGAAGGCCTGGAGCTCCAGCAGGTTCCCGGGCCAGCGCCGCTCCCGCAGCGCCCGGTGGACCGCCGGGCCGAAGGACGGCACCTCCCGGCCGCGGGAGAGGGCCTCGGCCCGGAGGAAGGCCTCGAAGAGCCCCCCCACGTCGAGGTCGCGCTCGCGCAGGGGGGGCACCCGCGAGGCCGAGACCCCGGCTGCCTTCAGCCTCCGCACGATCGCCCGGGGCGGATCGGGCGCCCCCTCGCCTTGCTCGTCCAGCAGGATCAGCCGGGTCGGCAGATCCACCGGCCGCTGGCCGGCCTCGCGGACCCCGGTGCCCTGCTCGATCACCTCGAGGAGGCGGCGCTGCAGGGGAACCGGCAGGCCGGCGAAGCCCCGCACGACGCAGCTGCCGCCCCGGCAGCGCTCCAGGAGCCCCGGGACGATCGACTCGCCTCCCTCGCTGCCGAAGAGCACGGCCGCCGGATCGCTGCCCGGCCGCGGCGAGAAGAGGCCCAGGGGTCGCGCCGCGCCGGGGTGCCGCTCGTGGGCCAGGCAGGCCAGCAGGGTGCGCCCGGTGCCCGGCTCTCCCTTCAACCAGAGGGCCCCACCCCCGCTCGAGATGCGCAGGACCTCCTGCGCCACCCCGCGCAGGGCGGCGCTGTCTCCGAGGAGCGTCGGGCTCTCGGGATCGATCCCCCGGCGGAGGAAGTCCGCCTGCAGCCGGCAGCGCTCGCGCTCGGCCACCCCCGAGAGGGCCAACCCGCCGAGGGCGGCGAGGGTCGCCAGGGCCGCGCCCGCGCGCGGCGACTCCTCCTCCAGGTTGCACTCGGCGAGGATCAGGCCCTGCGCGCCGCGGGCGTCGACGATGGGAGCCAGGAGGAGGCGGGCCCGGGTCGCGGGCTGGTGCTCCTGATCGCGCACCGCCCTCGAGGGGCCCCGGTCGACGACCTTCTGGACCAGGCGCCGCTCGTCCAGGGTCTCCCGCAAGAGGGTGGCCGGCAGGGCGATGCCGGGCAGGCCGACGATCACCATCGGGGAGACCGCGCCGCTCCCGTCGTCCACCTGCAGCACGGCGACGCCCCGGGCGTGGACCAGGCGCATCGCCTCCTCGGCGAGGACGCCGGCGACGCCCATCTCGCTGCGCATCGCCTGGAGGCGGCTGGAGGCGGCGCGCAGCTCGTCCTCCCAGCGCCGCCCCGGCCGCTCGGCGCCGACCGGCTCGCTCTCCACCACCGCGATCTCGTCGTCGAGGAGGAGGAGGCCCCCGGAGAAGCGCGCCGGGTGGAGGCGGGTGCGAGGCTCGTAGACGAAGAAGGTGCGGCCGATGCGGATCCGGTCCCCGGGACGAAGGGTGTTTCGCCCGGTCGCCCGCTCCCCGTTCAGGAGGGTCCCGTTGCGGGAGCCGAGGTCCTCGAGGATGACCTCGCCCTCGTCGATCAGGACCCGCGCGTGCACCCGGCTGGCCCGGTCGTCGTGGATGCGGATCCCGCAGCCGGCCGAGCGGCCGATCTCCAGGCCGTCCGTGACCTCCACCCTCGTCCCCGCGCGGGGACCCGACGCCACCAGGATCGCCGGCATCAGAACTCGTAGCGGACGGCCAGCCCCAGCTGGTAGAGGGTGCCGCCGAAGGTGTAGTCGATGACCCCGTCGCTCCCCTTGTCCACCTCGCGGGTCGAGAGGAGCATCACCTGCCCGGCGAGGTCGACGGTCACCGGCCGCTGGAAGACCGCCAGGGGATCGTCGAAGGTGATCCCCAGCCCCGCGGAGAGGACGTGGGTCGAGGCGTCGAGGTAGTTGGTGCGGTGCACCTGGTTGGGCACCGGCGTGGGCCGGTAGGCGTAGCCGCCGCGCAGCCAGAGGTTCTCGCTCAAGGGGTGCTCCACCCCGAGGCGGGGCGTGAGGTTGTCCACGAAGCCCGGCGAGATCGGCACGCAGGCGGTGGCGCCCCCGGTGGTCGACTCGAGGAGACGATCCGAGCAGAGATCGAGCACGCTCCCCAGGCCCAGCCCGTCGAGGATGGGGCCGCCGGTGTCCATCACGACGGTGACCTCCGGGCTCGGCGCTCGCTGCCAGACGCCGTAGGTGAGATCGGCGGAGATGCGGGTCTTCGTCGAGGGCACCTCCCAGGAGAGCCCGATCCCGAGCTCGTGCGGCGACCAGAGGGCCGTCCCCTGCAGCCGCAGGTCGAGGTTGCCGATGTCCTCCATCACGATGTTCGCCGGCACCTCGTACTCCAGGCCGATCTCCTGGCGGAAGACCAGCCCCGCGGTGAAGCCCGCGAAGGGGCCGACGGTGATGCCGGCGACGAGCGCCTCGGTCGTGCGCAGGGAGATGACCATCTCGCGCTGCTGGACCTGCCGGGAGAAGAGGTCCACGGCGACAGTGGTGTCCCCGCCGAAGCGGGCGAGCACCTGGAGGCCCACCCCCACCGAGGCGAAGTCACCCAGGCGAACGGCGACGGCCGGGATGATCACCAGCTTCTGAGCGCTGGCCTGGTAGAGGTAGAAGGAGGGCTTGGGGGAGTCGACGGTGTGGATCCGCACGATGTAGCCGTGCGGCAGGGTCAGGGCGACCCCCAGCGAGATCCGGTTCTTCACCTTCCCCCCCAGGGGGAAGAGGATGCCGAGGGTGTACTGGGCGAAGTCCTGGGGGAAGACCGGCGCCTCGTCGTCGTCGAAGTGGTAGTTCAGCTCGTCGACCTTCAGGCTCGGGCGCACGTACTGGAGGCCGAAGCCGAAGGTCACCCGGGTGCGGCTCGTGAGGAGGGCCGGGTTGTAGAAGGCGGCCGAGGCGTCGTCGGCCTCGGAGATCTGGGCCCCGCCCATGGCCACGGCCCGCGGGTTGAAGCCGTAGATGGAGAGGGGACCGGCGGCGGCGGGCATCGCCACGCTCGCCGCGAGGAGGAGCAGGAGCCATCTCATGGATCGTTCACCTGTTGCTGACAGCCGCCGAGCATCGCGTCGAGGATCGCCACCGCCTCGGCGGGCACCGGGCTCTCCAGCACCTCGACCACCAGGGGATTGAGCAGCCGGGCGTTCTCCTCCATCAGGAGGATGTCGATGGTCCGGGCCAGGGCGTCGCGCAGGTCCTGATCCTCGGCGAGGTCACCGAAGATCTCCCGCGTCGCCCCCATCAGGCTGCCGTTCGGATCCAGGTCGAGGAGGGCCTGGAGGGTCTCGACCAGCTCGTCGAGGCCGATCGAGTTCGCCGCCACCGAGAGGTCGTAGAGCATGCCCAGGATCACGTCGTCGGGGTCGGCCACGGCGTGGCACTCCAGGAGGCCCTGCATCGGCTGGACCATCGAGGGGGTGCGGGCCGGATCGAGGATGTCCATCAGCACGCCCATCGCCACGCGCAGGTCCCCCTCGAGGCCGTTGTCCGGGTAGGTCGAGGCCACCGAGGGGTAGACCAGGTCGTTCATCATCTGGTCGAGCTCGGCCGGGTCGAAGCTGCCGCTGCGGATGATGTCGAGGAGCAGGCGCCCCAGCGCCACGAAGCCGTCCCGGCCGACGTCGCTCTGGATGTCGATCGAGTCGAGGAAGCGCTCGGCGTCCGGGTTGCGCAGCAGGCGCAGGATCGCGTCGAGCGCCGCGCCCGCGTTCTGGGGATCGAACCAGGCCAGGAAGGCGTCGACCACCCCGACGAAGTCGTCCCCCCCGCAGCGGCGGACCACCGTGCGCAGCACCGGCAGGTCGGCGTAGCGGTCGCCCGACACCTGGGGGAAGCCGCCGTCGATGTAGCGGAAGATGTCGGCGATCAGCGGGCCGAGATCGAGGAAGGCCTGCTGCATCACCAGGTTGCCGGTCTCGGTGCGCTCGAGGATCAGGCGATCGAGGGCGCGCCGGACGATGCAGAGGCGGTTCACCCGCGCCAGGCCGTCCTCGCTCGGCGCGCAGTAGCCGGGATCGCCCGGACCGGAGTCGGGATCGATCTCCGGGGGATCGGTGGCGAAGTCGATGAGGGTGACGAAGACCTCGGCCAGCAGCACCCCCATGGCCGGGGTCTCGGCCCGGGGGTCGTTGCAGGAGGCCGGCTGCCCGTTCATCGTGCAGGCCGAGAGGGACTCCTCGATCACCGTCCGCAGACCGGCGAAGCGATCGGCGGCGAGCATGCCGTAGAAGGCGGGCGCGAGCTCGTGGGGCGCCAGGCAGCCGAGCTCCTCCACCGGGGGTGGCTCGGGCGCGTCGACGTTCTCGGCCCCGCAGGGCGCCGCGCCGAGGAGAGCGACGACGAGGAGCGTGAGCGCGAGCCCTGGCCAGATGCGAGCGATGGACCTCCCCATGGATCGAGAGGGTATCGTCGCCCCGGCTGCCGTGTCGACCGCTCCCCTACCCCTCGGAGGGCTCCTCCCCCGGATCGGAGGGCAGCCGGACCTCCGGCAGCGGATCGGGGTCGTCGATCTGCCAGTAGTCCCCCCAGAGGGTCTTGCCGCCGTCGAGGGTGATCACCTGCCCCGTCATGTAGGCCCCGGTGGGCCCCGCGAGGAAGATCACCGCCCAGGCGACCTCCTCCATGGTGCCCAGCCGCTTCTGCGGGACGAAGGTCTGCAGCCCGCGGATCCACTCCGTGCCGAAGGGGTAGCGCTTCAGGCCGCTCGAGGCGATGTAGCCCGGCGCCACCGTGTTGATCCGGATGCCCTTGCCGGCCCACTCCACCGCCAGGGTCCGGCTCATCCCCTCCACCCCCGCGCGGGCGGCCACCGAGTGGGCCATGCCCGGGAAGGCGCGGGCGGTGAGCATGGTGATGTTCACGATCGCGCCGCCGTGCTCGAACATCCAGGCGTCAGCCGCCCCCCGGGTCATGTTCCAGGTCCCGGTGAGGTTGGTCTGCACCACCGCGTCCCAGCCGCCCGGGGTGATGGTCTCGGCCGGGGCGAAGAACTGACCTCCGCCGTTGTTCACCAGGCAGTCGATCCGCCCCTCCTCCTCCACCACCGAGGCGCAGAGCCGCGCCACCGAGTCGCGGTCCCGGATGTCCACCGGGAAGCCCCGCACCCGGCCGCCGCTCTCCTCGGCGAGGACCTCGGCGGCCCTCGCCACCTTCTCCTCCTTGCGAGAGGCGATCACCACCTGCGCGCCGAGGGTGGCCATCTCCCGGGCGATCACCGCGCCGATGCCCGTCGCGCCGCCGGTGACGATCACCACCTGGTCGGCGAGGAGATCCTGCCGGAAGGGGCTAGCCATCGTGCCGGGAGACCTGCCAGTCGGCGGACCAGTCGGCGGGGAGGTAGTCGCCGGCGAGGACCTGCTCCGGCCTCACCCACTCCACCCGCCCGCAGCGGCTCTCGAGGGTCCTCCACGCCCCCTGCCCCTTGCGCCGGTAGCGCAGCGTGACCTCGGCCAGGGAGCAGTGGGCGTTGTAGCGCAGGGTCCCGTCCGGATCCCGGTAGCAGACCCGCTGCCAGGCGATCCCCTCGGGGGCCCGCACCTCGGCCTCGACCTCCACGCCCTCCCCCGCTCCGGAGAAGGTCCAGCGGCCCAGCTGATCCTCGGCGCGGTTCGCCCGCGGGCCCACCAGATCGTGGAGGCGGTTCAGGCTGAAGATCTCTCCCTCGGTCCGCAGGCAGAGGGTGGTCAGCGGCCCCATGGTGAGCGCCTCCAGGCAGGTCTCGCCGTCGCCGAAGCCGTTGCACTGCATCCAGGTCCAGCCCCGCGCCGTCCGCCGGCTCGCCGTGTGGCCCTGGTGGCCGGGCGCGCGCTCGAGGGTGTAGCGCCGGTCGCCCACCTGGACGTGGCCGTCGACGCGCAGCGACTCGTTGACGCTGCGGTGCCGGGTCTTGCCGAGCGTCCCCATGATCCCGTTGACGGTCGCGTTGCGGATCAGGGTCCAGCTGAAGGGATCCGGCTCGTAGCGCAGGTCCCAGGAGATCTCGCCCAGGGGAGAGTCGAGCCGGCCCTGGTTGTGGTCGTCGCCGATCTCCCCGAGCCCATCCGGCGCCCGGTAGAGGAAGGGCTCGTTGTCGATGTACACGTGGTCGGCGTTCAGGCGCCGGCTGACGAAGAAGCCCGCGGTGGGATCCTCCCGGTCGGTGATCCCCGCCCAGATCCTCCCCTCGCGCTCCCCCTCCACGGTGCGGTCCAGGGTGAAGCGGAACCAGAAGGCGAAGCTCCCGTCCTCCGGCCCCGCGAGGCCGTACCACTTCTCGGTCGACCCTCGGGGGTCGCCGGAGGGCCAGGGGAAGTCCGCCGCGTTGCCGAGAGGATCGTAGACCGCTGTCATGCCATCACCCGCGCAGCTCGGCTCCGGTCGCGGCTCGCAGGTCCTCCAGGGAGATGTCGGGAGCACATTCCACGACCTGGAGCCCCTCCGGCCCCACGTCCAGAACCCCCAGGTCCGTGATGATCCTGTCCACCACGCCCTCGGCCGTCAATGGGTAGGTGCAGCGCTCGAGGATCTTCGGCTCGCCGCTCTTGGCGGCGTGCTTCATCAGCACCAGCACCCGGCGCGCGCCGGCGGCCAGATCCATCGCCCCGCCGATGCCCATCGTGCGCCCGCCGGGGATCGTCCAGTTCGCCAGGTCGCCGTTCGCCGCCACCTGCATCGCGCCGAGGATCGCCAGATCGACGTGCTTGCCGCGGATCATCGCGAAGGAGAGGGCCGAGTCGAAGGTCGAGCCCCCGTCCACCACCGTGACCGTCTGCTTGCCGGCGTTGATCAGCTGCGGGTCCTCCTCCCCCTCCACGGGGAAGGGGCCCATGCCGAGCAGGCCGTTCTCGCTGTGGAACCAGACGTCGGAGTCGGCGCCGAAGTAGCCGGCCACCAGGGTCGGCAGGCCGATGCCCAGGTTCACGATCATCCCCGGCGCGATCTCGTCGGCGGCCCGGCGGGCCATGTCGTCGTTGCTCCAGGGCATCGTCAGCTCCCCTCTACCTTGCGCACGGTGCGGTACTCGAAGGGATCCTCGTGCTCGGGCACGTGGACCAGGTGGTGGACGAAGATCCCGGGCAGGTGGATGTCGTCGGGATCCAGCTGGCCGAGCTCGACCAGCTCGTCCACCTCCACCAGGGAGGTCTCGGCGGCGGTCGCCATTACCGGCGAGAAGTTCCGCGCGGTCCGCCAGAAGCGCAGGTTCCCGAAGGGGTCGCCCACCCGGGCCCGGATCAGGCTGAAGTCGGCGTGGAGGGCCTCCTCGAGGAGGTGCTTGCGCCCGTCGAAGATGCGGGTCTCCTTCCCCTCCTCGACCACCGTGCCAGCGCCGGTCGGCGTGTAGAAGGCGGGGATCCCGGCCCCCGCCGCGCGCATCCGCTCGACGAAGGTGCCCTGGGGGATCAGCTCGACCTCCAGCTTGCCCTCGGCCATGAGGCGGTGCTGATCCTCGTTGTTGCCCACGTAGGTGCCGATCACCTTCCGCACGATGCCCGCGCGCAACCAGGTGGCCAGGCCCATGCCGAGGTTCCCGGCGTTGTTGGAGATCAGGGTGAGGTCCCCGACCCCCTTGCGCACGACGGCCTCGATCAGGGCCTCGGGGTTTCCACAGAGGCCGAAGCCCCCGACCATGATCCGCGCGCCGCTCTCGATCGGGGCGACGCAGGCGTCGGCGCTCTCCCGGACCTTGTCACGGTGGCGCCCCATCCCGGCGATGCTGTTCATCTCGCTGCAGCTCCTTTCGCCCGGTGTTCTACTTCAGCGCCCAGGGCGGCACCACCTGAACCACCCGCCCCTCCCCGGCCCCCGGCGCGACCGCGGCCCGGGCGCAGGCGGCGAGGTAGCGCTGGGCGAGCCGGGCGGCCTCGGGCAGCGGCGTTCCCCGGGCGAGGAGCGCCGCGAGGGCCGCCGCGTGGGTGCAGCCCCCACCCCGGGTCCCGGGCCCCGGGGCGCGGACGACCCGCATCCGCTCGACGCCCTCGGCCGTGACGAGGAGGTCCTCGGGGTCCCCCTCCCGGTCACCCCCGGTCAGGAGCACGGCGCCGGTGCCCGCCTCCAGCAGGCGCCGGGCGGCGGCCAAGCAGGCGCCCTCGTCGGGCAGGGCCTCACCCGCCAGGGCCTCGAGCTCCCGGCGGTTGGGCGTGGCCACCCGGGCCAGGGGCAGGAGCCGCCCGGCCAGGGCCCGGGAGACCTCCTTCCCGCTCATCTCGGCGCCGGTGCTGGCCGCGACGATGGGATCCACCACCAGCTGCGGCCGGGGCTCCGCGGCCTCCAGCACGCCGGCGAGGACCTCGACGATCTCGACCGTGGGGACCAGGCCCACCACCAGCGCCTCGACCCCGGGATCCTCCAGGATGGTCTCGAGCTGCTCGGCCACCAGCGCCGGCGGCATCGGGAAGACCCGGCGCACCTCGGTCGTGGACTGCACCGTCACCGAGGTGACCACCATGGACCCGTGGCAGCCGAAGGCCGCGAAGGTGCGCAGATCCGCGGCCAGGCCCGCGTAGCCGGCGCTATCCGTCCCGCCGGCGCTGGCGCAGCGAGGCATCGCGCCGCTCATCGCCCCGCTCCGCGCCGGCCGCGCTCGACCAGCGCCTGCAGGACCGAGCCCTCGACGACCCGGCCGCGCAGGGCGGGATCGATCGCGGCCTCGGCCAGGGCCGCGGCGATCTCCCTGCCGGTGCGGGGGGCCCAGCGATCCGCCAGGCGGCGGATGCCCGCCCTCCGGGCGGCGCCGATCAGGCCGCCCGAGACCCGCGCCGCCAGGCGCTCGGCGGGCCGCTCCTCCGGCCGGTCCTCGCCGCTGATCACCGCGGGGCGCAGGACCGTGAAGGGCTGCCCGCTCTCCCGCAGGGCGGCCTCCATCCGGGCCCGGGCGCCGTAGTAGCCCCGGGTCGCCCCGGCCCGCACCCCCACCGCGGAGAGGTAGACGTAGCGCGCGTCGGGCGCCACCCGGCGGCAGGCCTCGAGGAGGAGGAGGGAGCAGCCCAGGTCTACCCGCTCGTAGGTGTCGGCGCCTCCGGAGGCGCGCCTTCGGGCCCGGGTGGTCCCCAGGAGGGCGAAGACCGCGTCGGGGCGGGCCGCCCCCAGGGCCGCGTCCAGGGCCTCCGGGGAGAAGGGAGCGAGGGCCAGGCGCGCGCCCCGCGCGCTCCAGGGGCCCTCCAGCGCCTCGCGGGAGAGCGAGTCGGGGCGCAGGTGGGCGGTGACCTCCCAGCCGCGCTCGAGCCCCTCCTCCACCAGGGAGCGGCCGGTGTAGCCGGAGGCGCCGGCCACGAAGATCCGGGGCGGGCTCATTCCGAGAGGCGCTTCATCACCGCCTGGAGATCCTGCCAGGCCTCCCGCTTGGCCGCCGGGTTGCGCAGGAGGTAGGCCGGGTGGAGGGTCGGCATCAGGGGGACGCCGGCGTAGGTCGCCCAGCGACCCCGCACCCGGGTGATCCGGGCCTGGTAGTCGCCCAGCAGGCTCTGCACCGCGAAGCGGCCGAGGCCGACGATCACCTTCGGCTGGAGGGCCGCGAGCTGCTCCTTCAGGAAGGGCTCGCAGGCGGCGACCTCGGCGGGCTCGGGATCCCGGTTCCCCGGCGGCCGGCACTTCACGACGTTGCAGATGTAGACCTGCTCCCGGGAGTAGCCCATCGCCTCGATCATCTTCGTGAGCAGCTCCCCGGCCCGCCCGACGAAGGGCTCCCCCCGCCGGTCCTCCTCGGCCCCCGGCCCCTCACCGACGAAGACCAGGTCGGCCGCGGGGTTGCCCACCCCGAAGACGAGGTTGCGGCGCCCGGCGTGCAGCCCGCAGCGCTCGCAGTCGCCCAGGCGCTCGCGGATCGCCCGGAGGGCCTCCGAGCCGACGCCGTGCTGGTAGCCCTGCGGGCCGCTGCCCGCGCCGGGGCCCCGCGGGGCCTCCGGGCGCGCCGACCTCGGCTCGGACCCGGGCGTGGGGGCCCTGGCCGCCTGCCGGGGCGCGGGCGCCGGGGTCGGCGCCGGGGCCGGGGCCGGGGCCGCCGCCGCTGGCTCGCCGGACGCGGGGATCCGGCCGAGGCCCGCCCGCAGCCGCCAGAGCAGGTGCGCCTCCAGGCGCTCCTCGATGGTCCGCGAGCCGCTCACGCCCGATCCCTCCACCAGGCCGCCACCCGGTCCAGGATGGCCTCGGCGAGCCGCCCCTTCTCCTGCCGGGGCAGCGCGGTCTCCCCCTGCGCGTCGACCAGGGTCGCGACGGAGTCGTCCGCCGCGAAGGCCCCCTCGGGGCCGTCCACCCGGTTGGCCACGACCAGGTCGAGCCCCTTGCGCTCGAGCTTGCTCCGGGCGTTCTCCACCAGCCGCTCGGTCTCGGCAGCGAAGCCCACCAGGAAGGGTCGATCGCCCCGGCCCGCCACCGCCGCCGAGAGCCGGGCGAGCACGTCGGGGGTGCGCACCATCTCGATGGAGCGGCGCTCGCCGCTCTTCTTCACCTTCTCGGGGGCCCGCTCGGCGGGCCGCCAGTCGGCCACCGCGGCGGCCGCGATCATCACGTCGATCTCCCCGGCCCGGGCCTGCACCAGGGCGTCGAGCTCCTCCGCGGATTCGAAGGGGTGCAGCTCGATCCCGGCCGGGACGGGCAGCGCGGTGGGCCCGAGGCAGAGCTCGACCCGGGCGCCCCGCCGCCGGGCGGCCGCCGCCAGGGCGAGGCCCATCCGGCCGCTCGAGGGGTTCGAGAGGAAGCGGACGGGATCCAGGTACTCCCGGCTGGGCCCGGCGGTGATCAGCACCCGGGCGCCCTCGAGGTCGAGGGCGGCCAGCCCCCCCAGGAGGGCCTCGACCAGGGCCGCCTCGTCCTGCCCGCCGGGGAGGAAGGTGTGACCGGCCCCGGCCAGGGCGCGTCGCGGCCCCGCGAGCCAGGCCGGCTCGGGATCCGGCCCGCCCGCCTCCACCAGGACCAGCGGCGCCTGCCTGCCCGCGCCGCTGGCGATCGGCCCCAGCCAGCCCCCGCCCGAGGCCAGCGCGGCCAGGGTCGCGGCGTCGGCGCCGAGGACCATCCGCCCGGCGAGCACCGCCGGCCAGCGCTCGGGGGGCGTCAGCCGGGCCCCGGGGCAGGCGATGTGAAAGCTGCGGCGGGGCACCCAACGCTCGAGCTCGGGGTCGAGGGCCAGGTGGAGCGCGTGCCCCCCCTCGAGGAGGCGGCGCGAGAGGCCGAGCGCCCTCCAGGCCTCCGGGCCCGCCACCACGGCCAGGCCCAGCTCGGCGGGCCGGGTGGCCCGCGCTGTCCTCTCGGCGCCCATGATCAGAGGTGCCGCTCGATCCGCTCGAAGAGCTCGAGGCGGTCCTCCATGTCCTGCAGGTAGTCCATCCGGTCCGACTCGATGGTGACGACCTCGGAGAGATCGTAGCGCTCGAACCAGTCCTCGTAGAGGCGGTTGAGGCGGCGCAGGTAGGCGATGGGGATCTGCTGCTCCTCGGGCCGGCCGCGCTGGCCGATCCGCTTGCGGATCGTCCGGACCGGCGCCCGCAGGTAGATCATGATGTCGGGCGGCTGCAGGGAGTCGCTCACGACCTGGTAGAGCTCCTGGTAGGTCTTCCAGTCCCGGCCGGTGATCTTGCGGGTGAGGTGGAGGTTCCGGGCGAAGATCTCCGCGTCCTCGTAGATCGTCCGGTCCTGCACCACGGTCCCGTCCTCCGCCTCCAGCTGGCGGTGAAGGCGGAACTTGTGGGTGAGGAAGTAGACCTGGGAGTGAAAAGCCCAGGCCTTCATGTCCTCGTAGAAGTCCTTGAGGTAGGGGTTGCCCTCGTTGGGCTCGAAGAAGGGCTTGAGCCCGTAGCGCCGGCAGAGGAAGTTCACGAGCTCGGTCTTGCCCGCGCCCATGTTCCCGGCGACCGCGATGAACTTCTTTCTGGCCACGATGCTCCCTGCTATCACCCCTTCCGGGCCCTCGAAAGGTGTGGTACCGCGACCCCTTGCAGAGGCCCGTTTTTTCGGGCCTTCCCGGCGTCCCCGGGCGCCGCCCCGACTCCAGATGAAGCACCTCCTGCGAACCACTCCGATCCTGCTGGCCCTGACGCTGGCCGCCGGCTGCGCCCACGGCCGGGCCGGCAAGGGCAGCCCGGCCGAGCAGCAGGCCGCCCGCCTCGAGGCCGGGCAAGAGGCGCTGCGGAAGGGGGAGCCCGAGAAGGCCATCGAGCGCTTCGAGAAGGCCCTCGCGGTCGACGACGCCTCGGCCCTCGCCCACCGCAAGCGGGTCGAGGCCTACATCCGCCTGGGCCGCACCGCGGAGATCGTCGCGATCTACCGGGCCCGCGCGGCTCGCGAGGGCGACGCCTACGGCCGCTACGCCCTGGCCCTCGCCCTCTATGCCAGCGCGACCACCCACGCCGACGAGGCGCTCGCCCTCCTCGAGGCGGCCGGCGCCCTGAAGCCCCAGGAGGCCGAGTTCCCTTACCGGCGGGGGGTGATCCTCCTCGACCGCGAGACCTACCCCGCCGCCATCGAGGCCTTCGAGCAGGCCGTCGCCCTGGACCCGGTGCGCACCGCCTACCGGGTGCCCCTGGCCCTGGCCCTCCACCACGCCGGCCGGCAGGCCGAGGGGATGAAGGTGCTCTCCGACCTGCTCACCCTGCACCCCACGGCCGAGGAGGTGGAGAAGGCCCGCAAGGTCGCCGAGGACCTCTCCGGCCGCTTCACCGGCGTCCCCGAGGCCGCCCGCCAGCGGATGGATCTCGCCATCGGCTGGCTGGAGCAGGCCGACGTCCCGCAGAACGCCATCGACCTGCTGCGCGACGTCCTCCAGGAGTTCCCCGACCTGGCGATGGCGCACGCCCTCCTGGGGCTCGCCTACCAGCGGATCGACAGCGCCGGCGAGGCCCTCGTGCACTTCCGGCGGGCGATCGAGATCGACCCCGAGGCGGCGCTGCCGCACCTCTACCTGGGCAACTTCTACCTGGGCAAGGACCGCCACGCCGAGGCGGTGGAGGAGTACGAGACGGCCCTGGTCCACAACCCCCTGCTCCTCGCGCCCCACCAGATGCTGGCCGAGATGGCCGTGCAGCGAGGGGATCAGGAGCGCGCCGAGCGGCACCTGCGGGCCTGGAGCCTCCTCGCGCCCGGCACCACCCGGCCGATGCTGGCGCTGGCCCGGATCTTCACCCGGGCCGGCCGGGTCGCCGAGGCCGAGGCCGAGCTGCAGCGGGTGCTCGAGCTGGAGCCGTCCAACATCGAGGCCCACCTGGGCATGGCCGCGGTCTCGGTCCACCGCTTCTCGAACGCCAAGACCAAGGGCGAGCGCAAGCAGTGGAAGGAGACCGCCGAGACCCACCTCGACGCGGTCTCCGACGTGCAGCCGGAGAACGCCGCGGTGAAGACGCTGCGCAAGCGCCTGGGCAGCTGACCTTCGCGATGTGGCAGCTCCTCCCCGCCCTGCGTGAGCTCGTCGAGGGGCGCCAGACCGGCGCCCTGGCCACCGTCGTGCGCGCCTCGGGCTCGGCCCCCCAGAAGCCCGGGGCCCGGCTCCTCCTGCGGGAGGACGGCTCCACGGTGGGAACCGTCGGCGGGGGCACGGTCGAGGCCCGCGTGCTGGAGCACCTCGAGGCCTGCCTGCGGACCGGCAAGGCCGGGACGATCAGCTTCGACCTGGTCCGCGATCTGGGCATGTGCTGCGGAGGCAGCATGGAGGTCTTCATGGAGCGCATCGAGGCGCCCGATCGGCTCGTCCTCTTCGGCGCCGGCCACGTCGCCCAGCCCACGGCGAGCCTCGCCCGCTCGGTGGGCTTCGCCCCGGTGATCGTGGACGAGCGCGAGGACTGGAACACCCCCGAGCGCTTCCCCGGCGCCGAGCACCTGCTCCTGCCCCCGGCCGAGGCCGTGGAGCGGCTCGCCCTGCGGGACGACGACTGGATCCTGATCATGACCCACGAGCACCGCCAGGACGAGGAGGTGCTCGAGCTCTGCCTGCCCCGCCCGCACCGCTACCTCGGGATGATCGGCAGCAAGCGCAAGGTCTTCCAGACCCTCCAGCGGATCGCCGCCCGCGGGCCCCTGCCCGAGCTCGGCCGCCTCCACGCCCCCATCGGCGCCCCCCTGGGCGCGGTGGGGCCGGAGGAGATCGCCGTCAGCATCGTCTCGGAGCTCATCGCCCTGCGCCGGGGCGCCGCGCTGCCCGGGATGAGCGTCACCCACAGCCCCCGGCTCCAGCAGGTCCTGGAGGGCGCCCTGAGCCCCACCGACGCCGCCCGGGAAGAGGGTTGAGCGTCCCGCACGGGTGGCTCTATCCTTCTAGGTCCGACGTGATCCCCTCCTCCCCGAGCCAGTCCGGCAGCTACCCTGCCGTCCACGCCAGCTCCGACATCCCCGGACGCTGGATCGACCGGACCAGCCCCTACTTCGTGCACCGGATGGTGATCCTGGGGAGCTGGCTCGCCCTCTCCCTCGTCTGCGTCCTCTGGGCCACCAGCGGTGGGGAGGAGAACGATCTCTCCGCCCGGGTGATGGTCGTCGACACCGGCTTCGGGATCGCGGTCAGCGTGCAGAACGAGAGCGACGAGGTCTGGACCAACGTCCAGCTGCAGCTCGAGCCAGGGGGCTGGATCTACCGCAAGCCGGCCTTCCGCCCCAACGAGCGCTTCTCGGTGCAGGTGCAGAAGTTCGAGGCCGTTGGACCGCAGGGGCCCCGGCACCCCGAGCAGAACTTCAAGCCGAAGCTCGTCCGGGTGGTCACGGAAGAGGCGACCTACCAGAAGCCCTTCTAGGCCTCTCGCCTACTTGTTGCGCTCGCCCGCGGCCTCGTTGCTCTGACGGAGCTGCTCGATGAGGTTCTTCATCTTCCGGCGCTCATCGGCGGCGGCGAGGATCTTCTCGACCTTCGAGAGGACCTCCTTGATGTCATCGAAGGGCTTGAGGATGTAGCCCCGGGCCCCGAGGTCCATGGCCTCGATGGCCGTCTCCAGGGAGGCGTAGGCGGTGATCATGACCGCCTCCGGGCCGGACTCCATCGCCCGCGCCTTGCGGACGATCTCCATGCCCGAGTCGTCGGGGAGGTTCTTGTCGGTGATCACCAGATCGAAGCCCCCCGTCTCCATCTGGGAGATCCCCTCCGAGCAGGTCATGGCGATCGAGACGTCGTAGCCCGCATCGCGCAGCAGCTCGCCGAGCACGATGTTGACCGCGTCCTCGTCATCCACCACGAGAATGCGCTTGGGATCCGCCATTGCTCCTCCTAGGCCTCCGGCTCCGCCAGAGGGATGTCCATTACCATAGCCGTGCCCATCCCTTCGAAGCCCTCGAGGGGAACCTCGCTCGCGGACAGGATCTCGAGCCCGCCGCCGCAGGCGTCGAGGATCTCCTTGACGATGGGCAGGCCGAGCCCGGTGCCCCGCTCCGGGCCCTTGGTGGTGAAGAAGGGCTCCAGGATCTTCGCCCGGACCTCCTCGGGGATGCCGGGACCGGAGTCCACGACGTAGACCTTCACCCGCCCCGGCTCCACCTTGCCCACCACGAGGACCCGCCGATCGTCCTGCCCCTCCACCGCGTCGGCGGCGTTGGTCAGCAGGTTCACCAGCAGCTGCTGGCCGCGGACGGGGTCGAGGGCCACCAGCGGCACCTCGTCGGGGAAGCTCACCTGCACGTCCACCCGGGCCTTGGCCAGCCGGTGATCGACCAGCATCAGCACGCTCTCGACCACCGCGGGCAGATCGGCCCGGGCGTCGGCCTCACCGATCGACTGCCGGGCGTAGTTGCGCAGGCGCACCACCAGCTGCTCCAGCACGATCGCCTGCTCCTCGATGAAGGCGGCGCGCCGCTGGGCGCCCTCGTCCGCCTCGAGCTGGGCCTTGAGCATCTGGGCGAAGGCCTTGATCGCCAGCAGGGGCTGGGCCACCTCGTGGGCGAGGGAGGCCACCTCCTGCCCCAGGTCGGCGAGCTTGGCCGACTGGATCAGCATGGAGCGGCAGCGCTCGAGCTCCTCCCGAAGCTGCTCCACCTCACGGGGTGTCGGGTCGGTCGTCACTCCCAGATGTTCCCTTCGGTCGACACTTTCAGCTTCAGGGCCTTCTGCGGCTCATCCTTGCGGACGACGGTCGGCGAGTCAACGCGCTCGATTCGCCCGCTGAGGTCCTCGGCGATCACCGAGAAGTGGTTCTCCCCCTTCTTCAGCGGCAGCGTCCGCTCGAAGGAGCCGTCGGGGCCGACCTCCACCGTCTGTCCGCCGATGCGCAGGGTGGAGCCCTGGCCGGTCATCCCGGTGAGGACGACGGCGTCCTCGGTGGTCTCCCCCTCCGGCCACTTCACCCGGAGGAAGACCTGCGCCGGGATCGCGACCGGGTTGCTCGGCGCCGCGTCGGGCAGCGCCACGGCCTGCTTGCCGGCCGCCACGGTCACCCGCTCGCCCTTCGCGACCAGGTCGACCTTGCCCGACTCGGTGGCGACGCCCAGGAGGCCCTCCCGGCTGGCGACCACCTGGAAGCGGCCACCCTGGGTCTCGGCGCGCGCGTCACCCGTCGCCGCGGAGAACTCGTAGGCCTTGCTCTCCTGGCGGGGGATGTCGGCGGCCACGCGACCCTCGGCGATGACGAAGCGGCTCTTGCTCTCGTCATCCGCGGCGACGGTCACCGTCGAGTTCGGCTTCACGGCTAGCTTCGAGCCGTCCTTCGCACGGAACATGCCCCGGCTGAAGGCGCCGGTGCGCAAGACCGCCCCCTCGCCCAGCACGTCTCCGGTCTCGAGCTTCTTCCAGCTGCCGTCCTTCTGGCGCACCTCGACCTGCCCGATCAGGGACTCGACCTGCAGTCCACCGGTGAGGGCGCCCTCGCCGCCCTCGCCGCCCGCCCGATCCCGGGTGGTCGCCATCGAGGGCCAGGCCAGCAGGGTCGCCGCCAGGGCCACCACGGTGACGACCACGCAGGTCCCGGTCCAGATCTTGGTACCGCGCGCGCTCATCCCGACATTCTAGCCCAGGAAGGGTCCGTGGGTCAGGATTCGCCCCTGCCGGCGGCCCGCAGGGGGAGGCGCAGGCGAACCTCGGTCCCCTCCCCCTCCGTGCTCTCGATGGTGATCCGCCCCCCGTGGGACTGCAGGGTCTGGTGGGTCACCGAGAGGCCGAGGCCCGGGCTGCGCCAGTCCGACTTCGTGGAGAAGAAGGGCTCGAAGACCCGGGAGAGGTTCGCCTCGGGGATGCCCACGCCGTCGTCGATCACGGCGATCACCCCGAAGTCGCCCTCTCGATGGGCCGTGACCGAGATCCGCCCCGCCTCCCCCACCGCCTGCCGGGCGTTGGAGAGCAGCGCGAGGACCGCCTCCTGGATCTGGCCCAGGTTCCCCTCGGCCAGCAGGGGCTGGTCTCCGGCGTCCACCTCGAGGGTGATCCCGGCCTCCTCCATCGTCGAGCGGCGGAGGCTGACCGCGGACTCCACGGCCTCGCGCAGGTCGAACTCGACCCGGCTCTCGCGCTCGCCCTGCTCGGAGAAGCGCAGGAGGTTCATGGTGACGTCCCGGCAGCGCTTGGCGTCCTTCTCGATCCGCTCCAGGAACTTCCGCTCCGGATCCTCGGCGCCGCGCTTGGCGAGCATCAGCTGGGCCATGCCCAGGATGCCGGTGAGGGGGTTGTTCAGCTCGTGGGCCACCCCGGCGCCGAGCTCGCCCACGGCCGCGAGCTTGCGGCTCTGGAGCAGCTGGGCCTGGGCCACCTTCAGCTCCTCGGTGCGCTCGTCGACCCGGTCCTGCAGCTCGCGGTTGAAGGCCTCGATCTCCTCCTGGGAGACCTCCAGGGCGCTGGCCATGGCGTTGAAGGCCGTGGCCAGATCCTGGATCTCGCCCGGCCCTCGCGCCTCGGCGCGGGTGGAGAGATCCCCCGAGGCCAGGGAGGCCGCGCTCTCGGAGATCTGCACCACCGGCCGGCCGATCTTCCGGCCGAGCCCCAGGCCCATGGCCACCGCCACCAGGAGGGCGAAGGCCAGGATGCCGGCGATCCGCAGCAGCAGGCGGTTCGCCTCGGCCAGCGCCACCCCCCGGGGCCGCTCGACCACGGCGACCCAGTCGATCCCTCGCAGCCGGGCCGTGGTCCCGACCCACTCGGTGCCGTCGTCGGCCACCACCGGCGTGTCGCTCTCCAGGTAGGCGTCGATCCTCGGCCGGTCGGTGCCGAAGAGGGCGCCGTCCGCGTGGGCCAGCACCCGGCGCTCACGGTCGACGATGAAGGCCACGCCCACCTCGGCGTGGGGCACGTTGGCGACGATCTCCTGCAGGGGAGTGAGGATCAGCTCCACCCCGATCACCGCGTCGAGCTGACCCGGCAGGTGGGCGGCCATCGCCACGCACATGGTGTGCTTGCGCTCCACCAGGTAGGGCCTCCCGATGGCCAGGCCGGTCTTGCGGGCCTCGGCCAGGGGCAGCTTGCTGCGGAAGCGCAGGAGGTCCTCGGAGTCGGCGGGCAGGCGCTGCCCCTGAGCCTCCGCCTCGCTCAGGTAGACCTCGGGGAGGATCGAGCTGCCCTCGGCGTCGTAGAGGCCGACGATGTCGACCTCCTCCAGCTGCCGGTAGATCAGCCGCAGCGCCCCCAGCCGCGCGCGGTCATCGAGGGAGTCGAAGTCGATGACCTCACCGGTGAGGCGGAGCCGCTCAGTGACCTCGTTGAGCCAGAGATCGGCGGCGCCGGCGACGCCGCCGACCGTGCTGCGCTGCACGGCGATCGCCTGCTCCTCCAGGGAGCTGCGCGAGAGCAGGGCAATGCTGCCTCCCACGAGAAGGAGAGGCACCGTCGCCGCCAGACCCAGCGCCAGCGCAAGCCACTGCCAGAGCCGCACGCCAGGGATCCTAGCTCGATTCCCGCCTCGAAGGGTGACGGGAGTTCGGGAAGGGCCGTACTAGACGAGCTCGATGATGGACATCGGCGCGTTGTCGCCCTGGCGCCGCCCGACCTTCATGATCCGGGTGTAGCCACCAGTGCGCTCGGCGTAGCGAGGGCCGATCTCCTCGAAGAGCTTCTTGAGGACGTCGCTGTTCTGCACGTCCCGGAACGCCCGACGGCGGGCGGCCAGGTCACCCTTCTTGGCGAGGGTGATGAGCTTCTCCGCCACCCGCCGCAGGTCCTTGGCCTTGGCATCGGTGGTCTGGATCCGCTCGTGCTCCAGCAGCGAGGTCGCCATGTTGCGGAACATCGCCTTGCGATGGGAGGCCGTACGGCTGAACTTACGGCCAAGCTTCTTGTGACGCATCGTCTCTACCTCTGAAAACGACTTGGGGGGGAGAGATCCTAGTCGCCAGACTTCGGCGGCGGGAGGCTCTCGGGCTTCATGCCCAGCGAGAGGCCCATCTCCGCGAGGATCTCCTTGATTTCCTTGAGCGACTTGCGACCGAAGTTCTTGGTCTTGAGCATGTCGGCCTCGGTCTTCTGCACGAGGTCGGCGATGGTCTTGATGTTGGCGTTCTGCAGGCAGTTCGCCGACCGCACCGAGAGCTCGAGCTCGTCCACCGAGCGGTACAGGTTCTCGTTGACCTCGGTCTCGCCCGTGTCGGCCTCGGGCTCGGGATAGGTCGCGGCCTCCTCGGTCTCATCGAAGTTGATGAAGATCGCCAGCTGCTCCTTGACGATCTTGGCGGCGTAGGCCACCGCGTCCTGAGGCACCACGGAGCTGTCGCTCCAGATCTCGAGGACGAGCCGGTCGTAGTCGGTCCGCTGACCCACGCGCGCGCTGGTCACGTTGAAGTTGACCTTCTTGATCGGCGAGAAGAGCGAGTCGATGGGGATGGTCCCGATCGGCTGCCCTTCCTTCTTGTTCTGGTCCGCGGGCTGATAGCCGCGGCCCCGGCGGCAGGTCATCTCGATGACGGCCTTGCCACCCTCGGCGATGGAGAAGAGGTGGTGACCCGGGTTGAGGACCTCGACGGTGGAGTCATGGATGATGTCACCGGCGGTGACGTCCTTGGGCCCCTGAGCCTCGATCCGGATGGTCCGCTCCTCGAGGGTGTCCATCCGCAGGAGGACCTCCTTGAGGTTCAGGATGATGTCGGTGACGTCCTCGACCACGTCGGGGATCGTCGCGAACTCGTGGTCCACGCCCTCGATGCGCACGGAGGTGATCGCCGCCCCCTGCAGGGAGGAGAGCAGCACCCGCCGCAGGGCGTTGCCGAGGGTGAGGCCGAAGCCCCGCTCGAGCGGAGCAGCGACGAACTTCCCGTAGGTGCCAGAGAGGTTGTCCTGGTCGACCACCAGCCCGCGGGGCCGGAAGAGATCGCGCCAGTTCTTTGCGGTAACGACATCAACCATGATGCTTGCCTTTCGCGACCCTCCCCTGCACTGACCTCGTGCAGGACCATTCGGCCGCCGTAAGAGCAGGAATTTCTACTGCGACTGCTTTCGACTACTTCGAGTAGAGCTCGACGATCAGGCTCTCCTGGATGGGCATCGTGATGTCCTCACGCGCCGCCGGAGAGATCACGGTGCCGGTGTAGGCCGCCGCGTCCAGCTCGATCCAACCAGGGACGCCCCGACGCTCGACCGCCTCGAGGGCGGCGTTGATCCGAGCGACCTTCTGGCTCTTCTCCCGGACGGTGATCTTCATGCCGGGCTTGGTCTGGAAGGAGGGGATGTTCACCTTCCTGCCGTTCACCCGGAAGTGCCCGTGGCGCACGAACTGACGCGCCTCGGTGCGGGTGTCGGCGAAGCCCATCCGGAACACCACGTTGTCGAGGCGATGCTCGAGGAGGCGCAGGAGGTTCTCGCCGGTCTTGCCCTTCTTGCGAGCGGCCATGGCGTAGTAGTTGCGGAACTGCTTCTCGAGCAGCCCGTACATCCGCTTGACCTTCTGCTTCTCGCGAAGCTGGACGCCGTACTCGGAGAACTTGGTCCGCGCCTGGCCGTGCTGGCCCGGCGGATAGGGGCGACGCTCGATGGCGCACTTGTCGCTGTAGCAGCGGTCACCCTTCAGGTACATCTTCAGATTCTCGCGCCGGCAGAGCCGACACACCGATTCCACGTAGCGTGCCATGACGACCTTCTAGACGCGGCGCCGCTTCGGGGGGCGGCAGCCATTGTGGGGGATGGGGGTGACGTCCTTGATGAGGGTCACCTTCAGACCAGCGGCACCGACGGCGCGCATTGCCGACTCGCGGCCAGCACCCGGTCCGTTCACCATGATCGCGACCTGCCGGACGCCGTGCTCCATGGCCTTGGAGCAGGCATCGCCGGCGGCCACCTGGGCGGCGAAGGGCGTGCTCTTTCGAGAACCCTTGAAGCCCTTGGAGCCGGCCGAGGACCAGGACAGGACGTTGCCCTGCTGATCGGTGACCGAGATGATCGTGTTGTTGAACGTCGCCTTCACGTGGACCACGCCCACGGGCACGTTCTTCTTGACGCGCTTGCGCCCTTTCTTCTCCGCCATGGATTCGACCCTTTACTTCTTCTTGCGCGCGACGCTGCGGCGAGGGCCCTTGCGCGTGCGTGCGTTGGTGTGAGTGCGCTGACCACGAACGGGCAAGCCCTTCCGGTGGCGCAGGCCGCGGTAGCAGCCCAGGTCCATCAGACGCTTGATGTTCATGTTGATCTCGCGGCGAAGATCGCCCTCGACCTTGATCCCAGCCTCGATGGCGTCACGGATCTTACGGACATCGTCGTCACCGAGGTCCTTGGTCCGGGTGGCCGGATCGACTCCGGCGCGCTCGCAGATCAGACCGGCGGTGTGGTCGCCGATGCCGTAGATGTAGGTGAGGGCGGTGCTGACTCGCTTCTCGCGAGGCAGGTCGACCCCTGCAATACGTGCCACGGTAAAACCTCCAGAAAAACCGGGAAACTAGCCCTGACGCTGCTTGTGGCGGGGATTCGCCGAACAGATCACGCGCACCACGCCTTTGCGGCGGATGATCTTGCAGCGGTTGCACATCTTCTTGACGGACGCTCGAACCTTCATCTCGTCCAACTCCAAATCCGTGGGAAGCGCGCCTAATTAGCAGGTGGGAACGTCCGACGCAAGCCGTCAGACAGCACCCAGTGCCTCGGCGATACGCTCCGCAATCTCCTCGATCCCGCCCACGCCAGGGACGCGGGCGAGCACTCCTCGCTTCTCGTAATAGGCCTCAAGAGGGGCCGTCTGCTGGTGGAAGGTCACCAGCCGCTGCTGGATCGCCTCCGCCTTATCGTCTTCGCGCTGGCTCAGCGCGCCCCCGCATTTATCGCAAGTATCCGGATTCATTGGCGGATCAAAGGCCACGTGGTAGCCCGCGCCACAGGCGGCGCAGGTCCGCCTCCCCGAGAGGCGCTCGATGATCGCGTCATCCGGCACCTCGAGGCAGAGCACCCGATCCAGGGCCTCTCCCCGCTCGGCGAGCAGGGCGTCGAGGGCCTCGGCCTGGGGGAGGGTCCGGGGGAATCCGTCCAGGATGTAGCCGGCGGCGGCGTCCTCCTGGGCGATCCGCTCCTCGACGATCCCCACCACGACCTCGTCCGGCACCAGCTGGCCGCCGTCCATGTACTCGGCCGCCTTCAGCCCCATCGGGGTCCCCTCCGCCTTGGCGGCCCGGAGGATCACTCCGGTGGAGACCTGGGGGATGCCCAGGCGCTCGCAGATCCTCACGGCCTGCGTGCCCTTGCCGGCCCCCGGGGGCCCAAAGAAGACGAGTCGCACGGTCGAAGACCCCTAGGCGGCCCGCCGGGTCCGACCCCGGATGCGCGGACCGCTCGGGCCGGTGAAGCCCTCATAGTGCCGCGTGATGAGGTGGGACTCGATCTGCTGCACGGTGTCCAGCCCGACGCCGACGATGATCAGCAGGCTGGTGCCGCCGAAGTAGAAGGGCACACCGTAGCGGTTGATGAGCAGGGTCGGCAGGACGCAGACCGCGGCCAGGTAGAGGGAGCCACCGAAGGTGATCCGGGAGAGGACCCGATCGATGTACTCGGCCGTCTTCTTGCCCGGGCGGATGCCGGGGATGTAGCCGCCGTACTTCTTCAGGTTGTCCGCCACGTCCACCGGATTGAAGGTGACCGCGGTGTAGAAGAACGCGAAGAAGACGATCATCAGGACGTAGAGGCCGTTCCCGGTGAAGGTGTTGAGGTTGAAGACCTCACCCACGTAGCTCATCCAGGGGAAGATCCCCTCGAGGGTCTGCGGGAACATCAGCAGGGACGACGCGAAGATCGGGGGGATGACGCCGGCGGTGTTCACCTTCAGGGGAAGGTGGGTGCTCTGGCCGCCGTACATCTTCTGGCCGACCGCCCGCTTGGCGTACTGCACCGGGATCCGGCGCTGCGCCCGCTCCATGTAGACGATGAAGCCGGTCACCACCACCATGAAGCCGACGAGCAGCACCAGGGTGAAGGGATCGAGCTGCTGGGTCGAGGTCGTCATCCGCCAGGTGCTGAGGATGGCGTCGGGCAGGCCCGCCACGATACCCGCGAAGATCAGCAGGGAGATGCCGTTGCCGATGCCGCGGTCGGTGATCTGCTCGCCCAGCCACATCAGGAAGCAGGTGCCGCCCGTGAGCGTGAGCACCGTCATGGCGCGGAAGCCCCAGCCGGGGTTCGGCACCACGAGCTCTCCCGCGTCGATCTGGATGCCCTCGAGCATCGTGGCGATCGCCACACCCTGGATGATCGCCAGGAGGATCGTCCCGTAGCGGGTGTACTGGGTGATCTTCTTCTGACCGGCCTCGCCCTCCTTCTTCAGCTTCTCGATGGCCGGCACGACCACCGCGAGCAGCTGCAGAATGATGGAGGAGGAGATGTAGGGCATGATGCCCAGGGCCATGATGGAGAGCTGCTCCAGCGCTCCACCGGAGAAGAGGTTGAACATCCCCAGCAGGCCACCGGTCGAGCCGACGTACTTCTGCATCACGACCCGGTCCACGCCGGGCACACTGATGAAGATGCCGACCCGATAGACAGCGAGCATCGCCAGAGTGAAGGCGATCCGATTACGCAGCTCGGTGATGCGGAAGATGTTCAGCAGGGCGTTCATCATGCGAGCAAACCTCTCGGTTGGAGGGCTTCGCCTTGTCGCTACTCGGCAGCTGCGCTCTTGGGAGCCTTACGGGGCAGGTCCACGAGCTCCACGGTCCCGCCCGCGGCCTCGATCTTGGACTTGGCCGCGGCGCTGATCTTCTGGACACGGACGGTGAGCTTCTTGGAGATCTCACCGTTGCCCAGGATCTTCACCCCGTCCTCGATCTTCCGGACCATGCGGGCCGCCTTCAGGCTGTCGAGATCGACGGTGTCGCCATCGTTGAAGCGACTGTCGAGGACCGCGACGTTGAAGACGTTGTAGACCTTGCCGTCGTGGTGGAAACCGAACTTCGGCAGGCGACGCTGGAGGGGCATCTGCCCGCCCTCGAAGCCCGAGTTGTTCATGTTGCCCACGCGGCTCTTCTGGCCCTTGTAGCCACGGCCGGCGGTCTTGCCGAGCCCGGAGCCGGGGCCCCGGCCGACGCGCTTGCGACGCTTGTTGGAGCCCTTGGGGGCCTTGAGGCTGTGCAAGTTCACTTCGAAACCTCCTCCACCGCGATGAGATGCCGAACCTTGTCGATCATCCCGCGGGTGGGGCCATCATCCTTGAGGACCCGGCTCTTGCCGATCTTGCCGAGCCCGAGCCCCTTGAGGGTCTCGAGCTGGCGCACGGTGGAGCCCGAGCCAGACTTGATCTGAGTCACCTTGAGAGCCATCGAACTCAAGCCTCCGCTTCCTGGGCATCGGCCTCGGGGGCGGCCTCGTGCTGAACGCGAACGTTCATCTGGGGATGCTCGATACCGGAGAGGACCTCGGCGACGTCCTTGCCGCGGATCCGGGCGATCTCGGCCGGCGAGCGAAGGCGCATCAGGCCCTGCATCGTGGCCTTGACCACGTTGTGGGGGTTCCGCGAGCCCTGGCTCTTGGTCAGGATGTCGCGGATGCCCACGGCCTCGACCACCGCGCGCACCGGGCCACCGGCGATGACGCCGGTACCGGGGGAGGCGGGACGGAGGAGGACGCGGCCGGCACCGAAGATGCCGAGCACCTCGTGCGGGATCGTGTTGCCCACCAGCGGCACGGAGACGAGGCTCTTCTTGGCCCGCTCACCGGCCTTCCGGATCGCCTCGGGGACCTCGTTGGCCTTGCCGGTGCCGACGCCCACGTGACCATCCGCATCCCCCACGACGACGAGCGCGGTGAAGGAGAAGCGGCGGCCGCCCTTGACGACCTTGGCGACGCGGTTGATGTGGACGACGCGATCCGAGAGATCGAGGTCGTTCGGATTGATTCTTTCGTTGATAGCCATCTAGAACTCCAGACCCGCCTCACGCGCGGCCTCGGCAACAGCCTTGACCCGCCCGTGGTAGAGATAACCGCCCCGGTCGAAGACCACCGCCTTGACGCCCTTCTCGGAGCAGCGCTTGGCGACGGCATCACCGACGGCCTTGGCGCGAGCGGTCTTGTCGCCCTCGGCCAGCGCCTTCTCCCGAGAGGAGGCGAAGGCCAGCGTCACACCGGCGTCGTCGTCGATGACCTGGGCATAGATGTGCTTCAGGCTCCGGAACACCGCCAGGCGCGGACGCTCGCTCGAACCCCGAATCTTCTTGCGAACCCGACTCTTCCGATGCAGCCGAGCGTTTTCCTTCTTGGTCGCCATGACCCTACTCCTCGTGTGCTAGCCGACCGCCCTTAGGCGCCGGTCTTGCCAACCTTGCGCCGGATGTGCTCCTCGGCGTACTTGATTCCCTTGCCCTTGTAGGGCTCCGGCGGACGCAGCGCGCGCACCTGCGCGGCCGCCATTCCCACCGCCTGCTTGTCGATACCCTCGAGCACGATCTGGGTCGGCGCGGGGGTCTGGGCGGAGACACCCTCCGGGAGGGGGTAGACCACCGGGTGGCTGTAGCCGAGGGCGAGATGGAGCTCCCGGCCCTTGGCCTCGGCACGATAGCCGACGCCGTTGATCTCGAGCTTGCGGACGAAGCCCTCGGTCACGCCGTGGACGGCGTTCGCGATGAGGGAGCGCACCATCCCGTGAACCGCGCGGGAGGTCCGGCTGTCGCTCGGGCGCTCGACGATGATCTGCTTGCCGTCGATGCGAACGCTGGCGCGCTGATCGAGGGCGAACTCCATCTTACCCTTGGGACCCTGGACCGTGATGGTCCCCTCTCCGAGCTGGGCGCTGGCCGCGCCGGGGAGGTCGATGGGCAGCTTTCCAATACGAGACATGACTTGCTCCTGAACCGTCTGACTGCCGGTCCTAGTAGACCGAGCAGAGGACCTCACCACCGACGCCGAGCTCGCGGGCCTTGCGGCCGACCATCACGCCCCTGGAGGTGGAGAGAATGGAAATACCCATGCCGGCGAGGACGCGAGGGATCTCGTCCTTGCCGACGTACTGACGGCGGCCCGGGCGGCTGACGCGCTGGGCCTTCTCGATCGCGGGGAGCCCGCGGCCGTCGTACTTGATCGTCACGGTGATGGAGCCCTGGGGCCCCTCGCTGTGCTCGGTCACGTCCTCGACGTAGCCCTCATCCTTCAGGATGTTGGCGATCGCCAGCTTCAGCTTGGACTTCGGCACCACGCAGGTGTCGTGATGCGCCAGCTGGGCGTTCCGGATGCGGGTGAGCAGATCTGCGACTGGATCGGTCATTGTTCCTTCTTTCGGTGATGGTTTCGCGAGCCACCAGCGGCCCGGACCTTTCACCCTCGAGTGTTGCTACCAGCTGGCCTTGACGACGCCGGGCACTTCGCCGTGCAGGGCACGGTTCCGGAAGCAGATACGGCAGAGCTCGAACTTCCGGATGAAGGCGCGCGAGCGGCCGCACACCATGCAGCGATTGTACGCCCGGACCTTGAACTTCGGCGCGCGGCGGGACTGGGCCATCTTGGACTTCTTAGCCATCGAACTGATCTCCTAGTTGCGGAAGGGAATTCCGAGCGCGCGAAGCAGCGCTCGCCCCTCCTCGTCGTTCCGCGCGGTGGTCACGACGGTGACGTTGAGGCCACTGATCTTCTGGACCTTGTCGTAGTCGACCTCGGGGAAGATGATCTGCTCCCGCACACCGAGGGAGTAGTTGCCGTTCCCGTCGAAGGCCTTGGAGGGGACACCCCGGAAGTCGCGCACCCGCGGCAGGGCCACGGAGATCAGGCGATCGAGGAACTCCCACATCCGGTCCGCCCGCAGCGTGACGGTGCAGCCGATCTGCTGTCCCTCGCGCAGCTTGAAGTTCGCGATGGACTTCCGAGCGCGGGTGCGCACCGGCTTCTGCCCGGTGATCGCCGCCAGCTCCTGCTCGGCCGAGTCGAGGAGCTTCGGGTTGGCCAGAGCCTCGCCCATGCCCATGTTCACGACGACCTTCTGAACCCGGGGAACCTCCATCGGGTTGGTCCAGCCGAACTCGGTCATCAGGTTGGAAACGACTTCCTCGCGGTACTTCTTCTGCAGCCGAGGCATCTGCTTCTTTTCGGTCGCCATGATCAATCCACCTGCTCTTTGCACTTCTTGCAGATCCGGACCTTCTTGCCGTCCTTGTTCTCACCGCGGCCGAGGCGGGTAGCCTCGTTGCACTTGGGGCAGACGACGGACAGGTTCGAGATCGCGATCGGACCCCAGGACTCGATGATTCCGCCTTCGGGGGCGGAGGCCGAGCGGCCCTTCTTCATGTGACGCTTCACGAGGCGGACGCCCTCGACCCGCGCCCGGCCCTTGTCCCGAAGGATCTCCAGGACCTTGCCGGTCTTGTTCTTGTCCGACCCGCTGAGCACCTTCACGGTGTCGCCGGTCTTGATGTGAACGGACAGCATCACAGCACCTCCGGAGCCAGCGAGATGATCCGCATGAAGCGCTTGGCGCGCAGCTCGCGGGCCACCGGCCCAAAAATACGAGTACCCAGGGGCTCACTGTCCTTGTTGATGAGCACCGCCGAGTTGTCGTCGAACTTGATGTAGGAACCGTCGGCGCGCCCGATCTCCTTGGCCGTACGCACGATGACGGCTCGCGCCACATCGCCCTTCTTGACCTTCGAGTTCGGCGCGGCCTCACGGACGGAGACGACGATGATGTCGCCCACCGACGCGTACTTGCGCTTGCTGCCGCCGAGAACCTTGATGCACACGAGCTTCTTGGCACCCGAGTTATCAGCGACATCCAAAATGGTTTCTGCCTGGATCATCGTCCACTCCTGCTCTTCAAACTGGACGCTGGTGCGTCAGACCTGCTGAGCCTTCTCGAGAGTCTCCACCACGCGCCAACGCTTCGTCTTCGAGAGCGGGCGGGACTCCACGATCCGGACCTTGTCGCCGACCTGGCAGCTGTTCTCGGGATCATGCGCATGGAAACGGTTCCGCCGCTGGAGGTACTTCCCGTAGATCGGGTGCTTCACCCGGCGGGTCACCTCGACGGTCACCGTCTTGTCCATGGCGTTGCTGACCACGACGCCCAGGCGAGACTTCTTCTGTCCACGCTTCTTCATGACTCACTTCCCTTTTCACGACGCACGGTCTTCACCCGGGCGATGTCGCGCCGGAGCGACCGGAGCTCGGCCGTCGAGTCCAGCACGGCGGTGCTGTGACGGACCTTGAGATCGAAGAGCTTGCGGCGCAGCTCGGACTCGCGCGTGGCGAGCTCTTCGACGCTGAGATCTCTGAGTTCGACGGTCTTCATCTAGAACACCTCATCCTTCCGCTTCACGATCTTGCAGCGCAGGGGCAGCTTGTGCTTCGCGAGGAGGAGCGCCTCGACGACGAGCTCCTCGGAGGGGTGCTCGACCTCGTACAGGATCTTCCCGGGCTTCACGACGGCCACATAGCCTTCGACGGCACCCTTGCCCTTACCCATCCGGACCTCGGCGGGCTTCTTGGTGATCGGCTTGTCGGGGAAGAGCCGGATCCAGACCTTGCCGCCCCGCTTGATGTGACGGGTGACGGCGACACGGGCCGCCTCGATCTGGCGGGCGGTGATCCAACCCGGCTCGAGGGCCTGCAGACCGTAGTCACCGAAGGACAGATCGGAGCCCCGGTAGGCCTTGCCCCGCATCTTGCCCTTCTGGATTCGACGCCACTTGGTTCTTGCTGGCTGAAGCATTGTTCTCTCCTGCTACTGACGCGAGGCCGAACGGCCTAGGCGCGCGCGCGGGGCTGCGGCGCGGGCGCGATCGCACCCTTGGGCAGCACCTCGCCCTTGAAGATCCAGACCTTCACCCCGATGCGACCCTGCTTGGTCTTCGCCTCGGTGAAGCCATACTCGATGTCCGCCCGCAGGGTGTGCAGGGGCACCCGCCCCTCGCGGTACCACTCGTAGCGGCCCATGTCGGAGCCACCCAGGCGACCCGAGCACGCGATCCGGACGCCCTTGGCGCCGAACTTGGTGCAGGTGCCGAGGGCCTTCTTCATGGCCCGGCGGAACGCGATGCGCCGCTCGAGCTGCGTCGCGATGTTCTCGGCCACCAGCTGCGCATCGACCTCGGCCTTACGGACCTCGATGATGTTCAGGTAGACCTCGCTCTCGGTCAGGCCCTGCAGCTCCTTCTTGACCTGCTCGACGCCCGCGCCCCGCTTGCCGATGACGATGCCCGGCCGAGCGGTGTGCACGTTGACCTTCACCTTGTTGGCGGCCCGCTCGATGTCGACCCGGGAGATACCCGCGTGACCGAGAGACTTCCGCACGTGATCCCGGATCTTCAGATCCTCGTGGAGCCACTTGGCGTAGTTCTTCTCCTCGTACCAGCGAGACGACCAGGTGCGGATCACGCCGAGGCGGAACCCCATCGGATGTACTTTCTGACCCATTCGAAAATCCTCTTTTGGGCTAGCGAGCCTGGTCGTCGACGACGACGGTCACGTGGCTGCTGCGCTTCGAAATCCAGTAAGCCCGGCCCATGGCCCGAGGCATGATCTTCCAGGCGATGGGACCACCGTCGACGGCGATCTTGCTGATCACCAGGCGATCCACGTCGACGTTCGGGTCGGCCTGAGTCGCGTTGGCCACGGCGCTCTGGATGAGCTTCGCGACCGGCTTGGCGGCCCGCTTCTGGCTGAACTGAAGCTCGGAGAGCGCGGCGCCGACCGGCTTGCCCCGGACCATGTCGGCCAGGAGACGCACCTTCCGGGGGGCCATGCGCAGGTTCCGCAGTTTCGCTGTGGCTTGCATCGGCGATTCTCCTACTTCTTCGCCTTTCGGTCGGCCGCGTGGCCACCGAAGGTACGGGTGGGGGCGAACTCGCCGAGCTTGTGGCCGACCATGTTCTCCGTGACGAACACGGGGATGAACTTGCGGCCGTTGTGGACCGCGAAGGTGTGACCCACGAACTCGGGCAAGACGGTCGAACGACGAGACCAGGTCTTCACGACCTTCTTCTCGTTCGACTTGTTGAGCGTCTCGACCTTCTTCACCAGATGGTCGTCGACGAAGGGGCCCTTCTTGATTGAACGCGCCATAATAATTCCTCCCGCGACCTACTTCTTGCCGCGGCGCTTGACGATGTACTTGCCGGTCCGCTTGTTCCGACGAGTCTTGTAACCCTTGGTCGGCATACCCCAGGGGGACACGGGATGGGGGTTGCCCTGCCCGGCCCGACCCTCACCACCACCGTGGGGGTGATCGACGGGGTTCATCACGCAACCGCGGACGTGGGGACGACGGCCGCTCCAGCGAGTCCGGCCGGCCTTACCGATCCGCACCAGGTTGTGGAGCGGATTGGAGAGCTGACCGATGCTGGCCCGGCAGGTGAGGAGCACCCGGCGAACCTCGTGAGAGGGCAGGCGCACCATGGCGTAGCTGCCCTCCTTGGCGAGGAGCTGGGCGACGCCGCCGGCGGTCCGGACGATCTGACCGCCCTTGCCCGGCTTGAGCTCGATGTTGTGGATCTGGGTGCCCAGGGGGATGTTCCGCAGGGGCAGGCAGTTCCCGGGCTTCACGTCCGCGCGATCGGCCGAGAGGACGGCCTGACCGACCTCGAGGCCCACCGGAGCGAGCATGTAGCGCTTCTCGCCGTCGGCGTAGACGACGAGGGCGATCCGGGTCGAGCGGTTCGGATCGTACTCGATCGTCGCGACCCGCCCGGGGACATCGAGCTTGTTCCGCTTGAAGTCGATGATCCGGTAGCGCTGCTTGTGGCCGCCACCGCGGTGACGGGTGGTGATCCGGCCCCGCTGGTTGCGGCCGGCCTTGCGCTTCTTGGCAACGGTGAGGCTCTTCTCCGGCTTGTCCCCCGAGAGGGTGGAGAAGTCCTGACTGGTCATCAGGCGACGCCCCGGCGTCCTCGGCTTGTACTTTTTCAGTGCCATGACTAGCTCCTTGAAACCCCTGGCCTAGGCCGGGGTGCCGCCCTCGATGAGATCGATCTCGTCGCCCTCACGCAGCGTGACGATGGCCTTCTTCCAGGTGGCCCGCTGACCGAAGTGGAAACCCATCCGCTTCGGCTTGCCGCGCACCACCAGAGTACGAACGCCGGTCACCTTCACATCGAAGAGCTTCTCGATGGCGTCCTTGATCTGGATCTTGTTGGCCCGGCGGTCGACCTCGAACGCGTAGGCGTTCTCGGTCTCGCGCTGGAGGTCGTGCTTCTCGGTGAGAAGCGGACGCTTCACGATCTGGTAGGTGTCGAGCCTCACTGGAGTGCCTCCTCGATCGCCTTCGCCGAAGCGGTGGTCAGGACCAGGGCCTCGTGCCGCAGGATGTCGCGGACGTTCATGCCCTCGGGGGGCAGGACCTGGAAGGAGGAGAGGTTCCGCACCGACTTCTGCAGGTTGTCGTTCTCTCGCCCCTCGACGATGAGCGCCTTGCGAAGGCCCAGGCCGCCGAGCATCTGCGCCGCGCTCTTGGTCTTGATCGCCTCGAGCTCGAGGTTGTCGATGATGAAGAGCATCCCCTCCTTGGCGCGGAGAGAGACCGCGGAGCGGAGGGCGCCCTTACGCACCTTCTTCGGCAGGGCATAGCCGTAGCCGTGAGGCTTCGGCCGCATGGCCCGGCCGCCACCGACCCACTGGGAGGCGCGGGTCGAACCCTGACGGGCGCGGCCGGTCCCCTTCTGGCGGTAGGGCTTGGCGCCGCCGCCGCTCACCTTGGAGCGGTTCTTCACGGAATGCGTCCCCTGCCGGGCCTTGGCGTGCTGCCACTTGATCACCTCGTAGAAGAGGTTCTCGTTCACCCGGGCGGCGAAGACGGCGTCATCCAGCTCGATGGTGGACACCTTCTTACCGGACTGGTCTTTCACGTCGAACGTTGCCATCGCTGTGTACCTCGCTCGCTACTTGATCTCGACGTCGACGCCCGCGGCCAGGTCCAGCTTCATCAACGCGTCGAGCGTCTGCTGGGTAGGCTCATGGATGTCGAGGAGCCGCTTGTGAGTCCGGATCTCGAACTGTTCACGACTCTTCTTGTCGATGTGAGGAGACCGAAGAACGGTCCAGCGGTTGATCTTGGTCGGCAGGGGGATGGGACCAGCCACCCTCGCTCCCGTCTTCTTGGCCGTCTCTGCGATCTCGCCGGCCGACTGGTCGAGCAGCTTGTGATCGTAGGCCTTGAGCCGAATTCGAATCTTCTGTGCCATCAGCTAAACCCCGACTTCAGGGATGATTGAGTGAAGCGAAACCTTCGCCCTACTCGAGGATCTCGGTCACCACACCGGCGCCGACCGTCCGACCGCCCTCGCGAATCGCGAAGCGGAGTTCCTTCTCCATCGCGATCGGCGTGATCAGCTGGACGTCCATCTGGACGTTGTCGCCCGGCATGACCATCTCGGTGCCCTCGGGGAGGGTCACCATGCCGGTCACGTCCGTGGTGCGGAAGTAGAACTGCGGACGATAGCCGTTGAAGAAGGGAGTGTGACGACCACCCTCCTCCTTCGCCAGCACGTAGACCTTGGCCTTGAACTTCGTGTGCGGGGTGATGGAGCCGGGCTTGGCCAGCACCTGGCCACGCTCGACCTCGTCCCGCTTCACGCCACGCAGCAGCGCGCCGATGTTGTCGCCCGCCTGGCCCTCGTCGAGGAGCTTGCGGAACATCTCGACGCCGGTGCAGGTCGTCTTGCTGGTCTCCTTGATGCCGACGATCTCGATCTCGTCGCCGACGTGGATCGCGCCACGCTCGATACGGCCGGTCACGACCGTGCCGCGGCCCGAGATGGAGAAGACGTCCTCGATGGGCATCAGGAAGGGCTTGTCGACGTCGCGCTCGGGGGTCGGCACGTAGGTGTCGACGGCCTCCATCAGCGCGTCGATCGAGCCGGAGGCGATCTCGCTGTCCTCGCCGTCGAGGGCCTTGAGGGCCGAGCCGCGCACGATCGGGATGTCGTCGCCCGGGAACTCGTAGTTGGAGAGCAGCTCGCGGACCTCGAGCTCGACGAGGTCGAGGAGCTCGGGATCGTCGACCATGTCGACCTTGTTCATGTAGACCACGATCCGAGGCACGCCGACCTGACGGGCCAGCAGGATGTGCTCACGGGTCTGGGGCATCGGGCCGTCGGCCGCGGACACGACCAGGATCGCGCCGTCCATCTGCGCGGCGCCGGTGATCATGTTCTTCACGTAGTCGGCGTGCCCCGGGCAGTCGACGTGCGCGTAGTGCCGCGACTCGGTCTGGTACTCGACGTGGGCGGTGGCGATGGTGATGCCGCGCGCCTTCTCCTCGGGAGCCTTGTCGATCTGATCGAAGGCGGTGAACTCGGCGCCGCCCTTGGTCGCCAGCACCTTGGTGATCGCGGCGGTCAGGGTGGTCTTGCCGTGATCCACGTGACCGATCGTTCCGATGTTCACGTGCGGCTTGTTGCGCTCGAACTTCTGCTTGGCCATCTCTCTCTCCTGAATGGGAACCGCGCGAAAGGGCGGACCTTTAGCCTGTCCCGCGGACTCGCGCAATGATCTCGTCACTCACGCTCTTGGGGACTTCTTCGTAGTGGTCGAACTGCATGGTGTAGGTGGCCCGCCCCTGGGTGGTGGACCGCAGGTCGGTGGCGTACCCGAACATGGCCGCCAGGGGCACCATGGCCCGGATCACCTGGACGGAACCCCGGGGATCCATGCCCTGGATCCGGCCCCGCCGGGAGTTGATGTCGCCGATGACGTCGCCCATGAACTCCTCGGGGGTGACGACCTCGGTGGCCATCACGGGCTCGAGGAGCACCGGGCGGGCCTTCTGGGTGCCGGCCTTGAAACCCATGGATCCCGCGACCTTGAAGGCCATCTCGGAGGAGTCCACGTCGTGGTAGCTGCCGTCGTAGAGCTCGACCTCGACGTCGACCATGGGGTAGCCCGCGAGGGGGCCGGCCTGCAGGGCCTCTTCGACGCCCTTCTTGACCGCCGGGATGTACTCCTTGGGGACCACGCCGCCGACGATGCCGTTGACGAACTCGAAGCCCTCGCCGGGCTGGCGGGGCCGGAGGCGGAGCCGGACGTGCCCGTACTGGCCCCGGCCGCCGGACTGGCGGACGAAGCGGCCCTCGGACTCGACCTCGCGGGTGATCGTCTCGCGGTAGGCCACCTGGGGCTTACCCACGTTGGCGCCGACCTTGAACTCGCGCTGGAGGCGGTCGACGATGATCTCGAGGTGGAGCTCGCCCATGCCGGCGATCAGGGTCTGGCCGGTCTCCTCGTCCGTGCGGACGCGGAAGGAGGGATCCTCGACGGCCAGCTTCTGCAGGGCGACGCCGAGCTTCTCCTGGTCGGCCTTGGTCTTCGGCTCGATCGCGATGTCGATGACCGGATCCGGGAACTCCATCTTCTCGAGGACGACCGGGTCGTTGGCCAGCGAGAGGGTGTCGCCAGTGGTGGTGCCCCGGAGGCCCACGGCGGCGACGATGTCGCCGGCGTAGCACTGATCGAGGTCTTCCCGCTTGTTGGCGTGCATGCGCAGGAGGCGCCCGAGGCGCTCCTTGCGGCCCTTCACGGAGTTGTACACGTGGCTGCCGGCCTCGAGCGTGCCCGAGTAGACCCGCAGGAAGGTCAGCTGACCGACGTAGGGGTCGGTCATGATCTTGAACGCCAGCGCCGCGAAGGGGGCGTCGTCGTCGGCGGGCCGCTCGACCTCCTCGCCCTTCTCGTTCAGGCCCCGGATGGCGGGGACCTCGACCGGCGAGGGGAGGTACTCCACGACGGCGTCGAGGAGGGGCTGCACGCCCTTGTTCTTGAAGGCGGTGCCGCAGAGGACCGGCACGATCTTGATGGCCACGGTGGCCTTGTGGAGCGCCTTCTTGATCTGCGCCGTGTCGAGCTCCTTGCCCTCGAGGTAGTCCTCGAGGAGGTGATCGTCGAACTCGGCGACCGACTCGAGGAGCCGCTCACGGCCCATGTCGGCCTCGTCCTGGAGGTCCGCCGGGATGTCCTCGACGTGGTACTTCGCCCCGAGGGACTCGTCGTCGAAGAGGACGGCCTTCATCTCCACGAGGTCGATGTGGCCCCGGTACTTGTCCTCGGACCCGATCGGCAGCTGGATCGGCACCGGGTGAGCGTCGAGGCGCTTCTCGATCTCGGAGACGACCCGATCGAACTCGGCGCCGATGCGGTCCATCTTGTTGACGAAGGCGATCCGCGGAACCTTGTACCGGTCGGCCTGGCGCCAGACGGTCTCGGACTGGGGCTCCACGCCGCCGACGGCGCAGAAGACGGCCACGGCACCATCGAGGATCTTCAGGGAGCGCTCCACCTCGATGGTGAAGTCGACGTGCCCCGGGGTGTCGATGATGTTGATCCGGTGGTCTTTCCAGAAGCAGGTGGTCGCAGCGGAGGTGATCGTGATGCCACGCTCCTGCTCCTGCTCCATCCAGTCCATGGTGGCCGTGCCCTCATGGACCTCACCGATCTTATGCGAGACGCCGGTGTAGTACAGGATACGCTCAGTCGTCGTCGTCTTCCCGGCATCGATGTGGGCCATGATGCCGATGTTGCGAACTCTCTGGAGTGGGTACAGGCGGGGCACGACGGATTTCCTCGGAAGAGACGGTGGGCTGCTCGCCTTCGACCCCGCACGCGGGGCCTCGGCTGCAGGCCGAGAGCGACATCCTGTTGTTAGAGAACGGCGTCTCCGGAAGGAGACGTTGGGCCAGCAGGGGCCCTTGATACGACTTCGACTCCTTGGTTACCAGCGATAATGCGAGAAGGCCTTGTTGGCCTCCGCCATGCGATGCGTGTCCTCACGCTTCTTCACGGCGGCACCGCGGTTGGCGGCGGCGTCGAGGAGCTCGGCCGCCAGGCGGTCAGCCATGGTCCGCTCACCGCGGGCCTTGGCGTAGCTGTTGATCCAGCGCATGGCCAGGGCCACGCGGCGATCGGGGCGAACCTCGACCGGGACCTGGTAGGTGGCGCCACCGACGCGGCGGGACTTCACCTCGACGACGGGCTTCACGTTGTCGAGCGCCTTCTTGAAGGTGCGCAGGGGCTCCTCGCCGCTCTTGCGCACCATGATGTCGAAGGCGTCGTAGCAGATGCGCTCCGCCACGGACTTCTTGCCGTCCAGCATGAGCGAACGGATGAACTTGGCCACCAGGCGATCGCCGAACTTGGGATCGGGATCGACCGGGCGCTTGGGAACTTCGCGACGACGAGGCATTGCTTACTCCGAACCTAGTTGGGCTTCTTCGCGCCGTACTTCGACCGGCCCTGGCGGCGATCCTGGACGCCGACCGCGTCGAGGGTGCCGCGAACGATGTGGTAGCGGACGCCGGGGAGATCCTTCACACGACCGCCACGGATGAGCACCACGGAGTGCTCCTGGAGGTTGTGGCCCTCACCCGGGATGTAGGAGGTGACCTCGATGCCGGTGGTCAGCCGAACACGAGCCACCTTCCGGAGGGCCGAGTTGGGCTTCTTGGGGGTGGTGGTGACCACGCGGGTGCACACGCCACGCTTCTGCGGGCACTTCTGGAGCGCCGGAGCCTTCTCCTTGGCCTTCAGGCGGCTGCGGCCCTTGCGAATGAGCTGTTCGATCGTAGGCATCGTTTCAGTCCACATCCCGTCCGAGGGCGAACCTCGGACAGCAAAAAAGAGGAAATCGTTCTGGCTTGTGGGCCGGACGATTTCGGGTACCGATCCAAAAAGGAGCGGCTATTTAGCTGATCCAACTTCAGAGTGTCAAGCGAAACTACCGGGGCCGCCCTCGAGAAAAAAGGCGACCCCGGAAGAACACCTGAAAAACAGTTCAGGCCTTCCCTAGGGAGTGGCCTCCTCACGCACCAGGTCGGCGCTGGCCTCCTCGGCCGCGGCGAGGATGTCCTCGGCCGCCTCGACCTCGTCGATCGGGGTCTCGACCTCGATATCGACGTTCTTGTAGATGGGCAGGCCCGTCCCGGCGGGGACCAGGCGGCCCATGATCACGTTCTCCTTCAGGCCGCGCAGGTAGTCGACCCGGCCGGAGATCGAGGCCTCGGTGAGGACCTTGGTGGTCTCCTGGAAGGCCGCCGCGGCGATGAAGGACTCCGTCGAGAGCGAGGCCTTGGTGATCCCCAGGAGGAGGGGCTCACCGACGGCAGGCTGGCCGCTCTCGTCGAGGACACGCTGGTTCTCCTGGTCGAAGCGCCACTTCTCGACGTGCTCGTCCAGGAGGAAGTTCGTGTCGCCCACCTCGGTGACGCGGACCCGGCGGAGCATCTGCCGGACGATCACCTCGATGTGCTTGTCGTTGATCTTCACGCCCTGCAGCCGGTAGACCTCCTGGGTCTCGTCCACGAGGTAGCGGACCAGCTCCTTCTCACCGAGCACCGCGAGGATGTCGTGCGGGTTGGCGGCGCCGTCCATGAGCGGCTCGCCGGCCCGGACCCGATCGCCCGGCTGGATGGAGATGTGCTTGCTCTTCTGGATGAGGTACTCGCGGGTCTCGGCCTTGGGATCGTCGGGCACGACCAGCACGCGGCGCTTGCCCTTCTTGTCCTCGCCGAACTGCACGGTGCCCTCGATCTCCGAGATCACCGCGGCCTCCTTGGGCTTGCGGGCCTCGAAGAGCTCGGCGACCCGGGGCAGACCACCGGTGATGTCCTTGGTCTTGGTGGTCTCACGCGGGATTCGCGCGATGACGTCGCCGGGGGAGACGGTGCCCCCGTTCTGCACCGAGAGGTTGGAGTGGATGGGCAGGAAGCAGGTCTGCACCTGCCCGCCATCACCCTCGACCATGACCATCGGCCGGACGTCGGGATCCTTGGTCTCGATGATCACGCGGCGGTTGATGCCGGTGACCTCGTCGACCTCGTCCTTCATGGTCACGCCCTCGACGATGTCCTTGAAGGCGACCTTGCCGCCGACCTCGGTGAGGATCGGAACGGCGAAGGGATCCCATTCGGCCAGCAGGGTGCCGGCCTCGATGACCTCGCCGTCCTTCACGGAGAGCTTCGCGCCGTAGACCACCACGTAGCGCTCGCGCTCGCGGCCGTCGGCGTCCGCCACGACCAGCTCGCCGTTCCGGTTGACGACGACGAGCGCGCCGTCGGAGCGGGTCACGGCCGTGAGGCCCGAGAAGCGCACGGTGCCGGCGCCCCGGCTCTCGAGGGTCGACTGCTCGGCCCGCCGGCTGGCGGCGCCGCCGATGTGGAAGGTCCGCATGGTGAGCTGGGTGCCCGGCTCGCCGATGGACTGCGCCGCGATGACGCCGATGGCCTCGCCGAGGCTGACCTTCCGGCCACGGGCGAGGTCACGCCCGTAGCACTCGACGCAGACGCCCCGGCCCGCCTGGCAGGTGAGCACGCTGCGGATGCCGACGTGCTCGATGCCGGCGTCCATGATGATCTGCGCCTTCTCCTCGTCGATCTCCTCGTTGGCCTCGACCAGCACGTCGTCCGTGTAGGGGTCGCGGATGTCCTCGAGGGCGGTCCGGCCGAGGATGCGCTCGGCCAGGGGCTCGACGACCTCGCCCGCCTCGATCAGCGCGGTCATGGTGATGCCGTCGAGGGTGCCGCAGTCGGTCTCGGAGATGATCGCGTCCTGGGCCACGTCCACCAGGCGGCGGGTCAGGTAGCCGGAGTTCGCGGTCTTCAGCGCGGTGTCCGCCAGGCCCTTTCGAGCGCCGTGGGTGGAGATGAAGTACTGCAGGACCGAGAGGCCCTCCCGGAAGTTGGAGGTGATGGGCGTCTCGATGATCTCGCCGGAGGGCTTGGCCATCAGGCCACGCATGCCGGCCAGCTGGCGGATCTGCTGGGCGCTGCCTCGCGCACCGGAGTCGGCCATGATGAAGATCGGGTTGAAGGACTGCTGGTGGACGGTCTTCCCGTTCACCGTGACGTCCTCCTCCTTGATGCCGATCATCATCGACTCGGCGATCTCGTCCGTGGCCTGCGCCCAGGTGTCGATCACCTTGTTGTAGCGCTCGCCGTCGGTGATCAGGCCGTCCTGGTACTGGTCGGTGATGTCCTCGACCTCGGCCTGGGCCGCGGCCAGGCGCTCGGCCTTGGCGTCGGGGACGACCATGTCCTTGATGCCGATCGAGATGCCGGCCCGGGTCGCGTAGGTGTAGCCCAGGGTCCGCAGCCGGTCGGCCAGGAGGACGGTCGCCTTCTCACCGCAGAGTCGGTAGGTGACGTCGATGAGGGTCCCGAGGGCCTTCTTGTCCATCACCTTGTTCACGTACTCGGAGAAGTCGACCTCCAGCGGCACGATCTCGGAGAGGATCACGCGGCCGACCGAGGTCTCGAAGCGCTTGCCCCGGATCCGGCAGGTGACCTTGGCCTGGAGCTCGACCTCGCCGTGGTCGTAGGCGGCCCGCAGCTCGGCGGGAGAGGCGAAGGTCTTGCCCTCACCCTTGGCGAAGGCGCGGGTCCGGGTCATCCAGTAGCAGCCCAGGACGATGTCCTGGGTGGGGACGATGATCGGCTTGCCGCTCGCCGGGCTAAGGATGTTGTTGGTCGACATCATGAGGACCCGAGCCTCGAGCTGGGCCTCGATCGAGAGCGGCACGTGGACCGCCATCTGGTCGCCGTCGAAGTCGGCGTTGTAGGCGGTGCAGACCAGCGGGTGCAGCCGGATCGCCTTGCCCTCGATGAGCACGGGCTCGAAGGCCTGCATGCCGAGGCGGTGCAGGGTCGGGGCGCGGTTGAGCAGGACCGGGTGCTCCCGGATCACCTCGTCCAGGATGTCCCAGACCTCCTTGCGCTCCTTCTCGACGAGCTTCTTGGCGCTCTTGATCGTGGTGACGTAACCCTGCTCCTCGAGCTTGTTGTAGATGAAGGGCTTGAAGAGCTCGAGGGCCATCACCTTCGGCAGGCCGCACTGGTGCAGCTTCAGCTCGGGGCCGACCACGATGACCGAACGGCCGGAGTAGTCGACGCGCTTGCCGAGGAGGTTCTGGCGGAAGCGGCCGTGCTTGCCCTTGAGCATGTCCGAGAGGGACTTGAGCGGGCGGCGGTTGGGACCGGTGATGGTCTTGCCGCGGCGGCCGTTGTCGAAGAGGGCGTCGACCGCCTCCTGCAGCATCCGCTTCTCGTTGCGGATGATGATGTCAGGGGCGTTCAGCTCCTTGAGCCGCTTGAGCCGGTTGTTCCGGTTGATCACGCGACGGTAGAGATCGTTGAGATCCGAGGTCGCGAAGCGGCCACCGTCGAGGGGCACCAGGGGGCGCAGATCGGGCGGGATGATCGGGACGACGTCGAGCATCATCCACTCGGGCCGGTTCCCCGACTCGATGAAGGAGGTCACGACCTTCAGCCGCTTGCCGAGCTTCTTGCGCTTGGCCTCGGAGCCGGTCTCCTTGAGCTCGATCCGGAGCTCGTCGGCCAGGGCCGGGATGTCGATGTCGCGCAGGAGCTCCCGCACGGCTTCGCCGCCCATGCCGGCGTCGAAGGAGTCGTAGCCGTACTCCTCGATGGCCCGGTAGTACTGCTCCTCGTTGAGCAGCTCGCCCTTCTTCAGGGGCGTGCTGCGCGGGTCGAGGACGATGTAGGACTCACAGTAGAGGACCCGCTCGAGGTCCTTAAGGGTGATGTCCAGCATGTTCCCGATCCGGGAGGGCAGCGACTTGAGGAACCAGATGTGGGCCACGGGGGTGGCGAGGCTGATGTGCCCCATCCGCTCCCGGCGAACCTTGGACTGGATGACCTCGACGCCGCACTTCTCGCAGACCACGCCGCGGTGCTTCATGCGCTTGTACTTGCCGCAGTTGCACTCGTAGTCCTTCACGGGGCCGAAGATCTTCGCGCAGAAGAGACCCTCTCGCTCGGGCTTGAAGGTCCGGTAGTTGATGGTCTCCGGCTTCTTCACCTCACCGTGCGACCACTGCCGGATCTTCTCCGGCGAGGCGAGGGTGATGCGGATGGCGGAGAACGCCAGCGGGTCCTTCGGCTTCTCGAAAAAGTTGAAGATGTCCTTCACTGCGAGCCTCGGTTCTTCTTTTTAGAAAGAGAGGAAAGTCGTCGGGACGCCACTAGGCGCTCTGGCGCGCTTCGAGTGCGGTCTGGGTGGGCAGCTGAGACTCCTCGAGGAGCTCGAAGTCGAGCGCCAGAGCCTGCAGCTCCTTCACCAGCACGTTGAAGCCTTCGGGGAGACCACACTCGAGGGTGTTGTCGCCCTTCACGATGCCCTCGTACATCCGGGTCCGGCCGACGACGTCGTCGGACTTCACCGTGAGGAACTCCTGGAGGCTGTACGCGGCACCGTAGGCCTCCATCGCCCAGACCTCCATCTCACCCAGACGCTGACCGCCGAACTGGGCCTTGCCGCCCAGCGGCTGCTGGGTGACCAGGGAGTAGGGACCGATGGAGCGGGCGTGGATCTTCTCGTCCACCAGGTGGTGGAGCTTGAGCATGTACATCACGCCCACGGTGACGTCGCTGGAGAAGGCCTCGCCGGTGCGGCCGTCGAAGAGCACCGACTTGCCGTTGGCGGCCTGACCGGCCTCCTCGAGCAGCGCGGTGATCTCGTCCTCGTTGGCGCCGTCGAAGACCGAGGTCGCCGTGTGGACGCCCTTCGAGAGCTTGACGGCCAGGCGCTTGAGGTCGGTGTCCGACAGGTCGTCGATCAGGTCCTGCATCGACTTGGTGTCGTAGATGCGCTTGAGCTTCTTCTTCATCGCCGCGGCGTCGAAGGAGGCCTCGAGCATGTCCTCGATCTGCCGGCCGAGCTGCTTGGCCGCCCACCCCAGGTGGGTCTCGAGGATCTGACCGATGTTCATCCGGGAGGGCACGCCCAGGGGGTTGAGAACGATGTCCACCGGGGTGCCGTCCTCGAGGTAGGGCAGGTCCTCGATGGGGAGGATCCGCGAGATGACGCCCTTGTTGCCGTGACGGCCGGCCATCTTGTCGCCGACGGCGATGCGCCGCTTGATGGCGACGAAGACCTTCACCATCTTGATGACGCCCGGAGGCAGCTCGTCACCCTTCTTCAGGCGGGAGATCTTCTCGCCGAAGAGGAGCTTGATGTTCTCGCGCTGCTCCGTGTAGCTGCTCACGACGGCGCGGACCCGCTGCTCGACCTTCTCGTCGGAGACGCTGATCTCCGGCCAGTACTTCTCCGGAATCTCGGTGAGCGCGTTCTCGTCGATCTCGTCGCCCTTCTTGACGATCGTCTTGCCCTGATCGTCGACCAGGCGAGCCGCGACGGTGGCACCCTTGAGGAGCTTCTTGAGCTTCCCGAGGGCGTTCTCGCGCAGGATGCGGATCTCCGCGGTCTGGTCCTTGAGGAGCTTGGCCTCCTCGGCGGACTCGATGGCGCGGGCCCGCTCGTCCTTCTCGACGCCCTTGCGGGAGAAGACCTTGGCGCCGATGACGGTGCCGGAGACGCCGGGGGGAACCCGCAGGGAGCTGTCCCGCACGTCGCCGGCCTTCTCGCCGAAGATGGCTCGCAGCAGCTTCTCCTCGGGAGAGAGCTGGGTCTCGCCCTTGGGGGTGATCTTCCCGACGAGGATCTCGCCGCTCTTCACCTCGGCGCCGATCCGCACGATGCCGGCCTCGTCGAGGTCCTTGAGGGCCTCCTCACCGACGTTCGGGATGTCGCGGGTGATCTCCTCCTTGCCGAGCTTGGTGTCCCGGGCGACGCACTCGAGCTCCTCGATGTGCACGGAGGTGTAGACGTCCTCCTTCACCAGGCGCTCGGAGAGGAGGATCGAGTCCTCGAAGTTGTAGCCGTGCCAGGGCATGAAGGCGACGACCACGTTCTGACCCAGGGCCAGCTCACCGCTCTCGGTGGCGGGGCCGTCCGCGACCACCTCACCGGCCTCCACCCGCTCGCCCTTCCGGACGATGGGCTTCTGGTTGATGCAGGTGTTCTGGTTCGACCGCTGGTACTTGATCAGGTTGTAGATATCGACCTCGGCGGCGACGTCCGTGGAGGACGGCGGCACGTCGGCCTTGATCACGACCCGGCCGGCGTCGACCGAGACCACGGTGCCCGCCCGCTTGGCGACCACGGTGACGCCCGAGTCCTGGGCGACCTTCTTCTCCACGCCGGTGCCCACGAGCGGGGCGGCGGTGCGGATCAGGGGCACGGCCTGACGCTGCATGTTCGAGCCCATCAGGGCGCGGTTCGCGTCGTCGTTCTCGAGGAAGGGCACCAGGGAGGCCGCCACCGACACCAGCTGGTTCGGGGAGACGTCCATGAGGGTGATCTCCTCGGGGCGCAGCTGGGTGAAGTCGTCACCCTTCCGCGCGGAGACCAGCGTCGCCTCGAAGCGGCCCTTGCTGTCGAGCTTGGCGTTCGCCTGGGCGATGACCTGCTTCTCCTCCTCGAGGGCGGAGAGGTAGACCACCTCCTCGGTGGCGCGGCCGTCCTCGACCTTGCGGTAGGGGGTCTCGACGAAGCCGTAGTCGTTCACCCGCGCGTAGGACGAGAGCGAGGCGATGAGGCCGATGTTCGGACCTTCCGGCGTCTCGATCGGGCAGATCCGGCCGTAGTGGGTCGGGTGCACGTCTCGCACCTCGAAGCCGGCGCGCTCGCGGGTCAGACCACCGGGCCCCAGGGCCGAGAGCCGCCGCTTGTGGGTGACCTCGGAGAGGGGGTTGGTCTGGTCCATGAACTGCGAGAGCTGCGAGGAGCCGAAGAACTCCTTGATCACCGCCGTCACGGGCTTGGCGTTGATCAGGTCGTGCGGCATGAGGGTCTCGATCTCCTGGAGCGACATCCGCTCCTTGATCGCCCGCTCCATGCGCACCAGCCCGATGCGGTACTGGTTCTCGAGGAGCTCGCCCACGGCCCGGACGCGCCGGTTGCCGAGGTGATCGATGTCGTCGATCTGCCCCTCGCCGTTCTTCAGCCCAACGAGGTACTTGATGACCTCGAGGATGTCCCGCTTGGACAGGATGGTGAAGGTCAGGGGCTCCTCGGAGCCGAACTTGTAGTTCAGCTTCAGGCGGCCGACCTTCGAGAGGTCGTAGCGGTCCGGGTTGAAGAAGAGGTTGATGAAGAGGTTGGTCGCCGTCTCGACGGTGGGCGGATCACCGGGGCGCAGGCGCCGGTAGATCTCCATGATCGCGTCCTCGGTCGTCTCGATCTTGTCGAGGACCAGGGTGTCGCGAAGGAAGGGACCCACGTTGAGGTTGTCGATGTAGAGCACCTCGATGCCGCGGATGCCCTTCTCCCAGAGGACCTCGACGCGCTCCTCGGTGACCTGGTCGTTGCACTCGAGGAGGATCTCACCGGTCTCCTCGTCGACGATGTCCGCGGCCGCGACCTTGGTCCACAGCTCCTCGGCCTCGACGGGCAGGCGGTTGATGTTGGCCGCCTCCAGCTTCCGGATGGCGCCGGTGGAGTACTTGCGGTTCTTGCGGACGAGGATCTCGCCGGTCTTCGGGTGCGTGATGTCCCGGGTGGCGCGCTGCCCCTTGATGAGATCGGGGTGCAGGTCCTTCTCGAAGCGGGACTTGCCGACGAGGTGGATGGTCTCGGAGTTGTAGAAGTAGTTGAGGATCTCCTGGGTCGTGCCCTCCCACTCCATCGGGTTCTTGGAGGTGTCGGGGACACCGCCGAGGGCCCGCAGGAGGGTGGTCACCGGCAGCTTGCGCCGGCGATCGATGCGCACGTGGAGGATGTCCTTGTGGTCGAACTCGAAGTCGAGCCACGAGCCCCGGTAGGGGATCACCCGGGCGCTGTGGAGCAGCTTGCCCGAGGCGTGGGTCCGGCCCTTGTCGTGATCGAAGAAGGCGCCGGGAGAGCGGTGGAGCTGGGAGACGACGACCCGCTCCGTGCCGTTGATGATGAAGGTCCCGTGCTCGGTCATGAGCGGGATCTCACCGAAGTAGACCTCCTGCTCCTTGACGTCGCGGATGGACTGGGCCCCGGTCTCCTCGTCCTTGTCCCAGACGACCAGCCGGACGATGACGCGCATCGGCGCAGCGAAGGTCATACCCCGCTGCAGGCACTCGTCGACGTCGTACTTCGGCTTGTCGAGGTGGTAGGAGACGAACTCCAGGGAGCTGGTCTCGTTGAAGTCCCGGATGGGGAAGACGCTCTTGAAGACGCCCTGCAGCCCAACGTCTTCCCGCTGATCGGCGGGAACCTCCGCCTGGAGGAACTTCTCGTAGGACCGACGCTGGATGTCGATCAGGTTGGGAAGCTGGATGACGCCGGGGATCTTGGAGAATCCCTTGCGCGTCCGGTAGTTGCTCTGAATCGTCGTCGCCATGACCGGGGCCTCTTCCGTAATGAGGGAGGGGGGCGGCTACTACAAAAGACGGACGGGACGGCTGGCCCACCCCGGAGGGTGGACCGGCCGCCCGAATCCGCAAATCGGTGCTACTTGATCTCGACAGCGGCGCCGGCCGCCTCGATCTTCTTCTTGACGTCCTCGGCCTCCTCCTTGCTCACGCCCTCCTTGATGGGGGCGGGAGCGGACTCGACGAGGTCCTTGGCCTCCTTGAGGCCCAGTCCGGTCAGCGCGCGCACCTCCTTGATCACGTTGATCTTCTTGGCGCCCGCGTCCTTCAGGATGACGTCGAACTCGGTCTGCTCCTCGGCGGCCTCGGCGGGGCCAGCGGCGGCGGCCGCGATGGCCACGGGAGCCGCGGCGGAGACGCCCCACTTCTCCTCGAGAAGCTTCACCAGCTCGGCGGCCTCCATGACCGTGAGCTCAGACAGGTTGTCCGCGATAGCGTTGAGATCTGCCACTTCGATACTCCTTCTTGAATTTTGCCGTGCTCATCGACTCTGCGAGGGCGCGGCGTATGACTTGCTTGAAAAGGTTGGTCGAAGGGGGCCTGTTCAGGCCTCCTCCTTCTCGGTCTTTGCCTTGATCACCTGAGCGATCTGCTGCCCAGGCGTGTTGAGCAGACGAACCAGCGTCGTCGCCGGCGTGTTGAACAGCGCGAGAAGCTGACTGCGCAGCTCGGGGAGCCCTGGCATCTTCGCCAGCGCCTCGACCTGTGCGGCATCGATCCTCTTGCCCTGCACCACACCGCCACGGACGTCGATCTTGTCCTTGTTGGCCTTTTCCTTGAGGAACTCGTGGACGATCTTGGCCGGGGCAACGACGTCGTCGTAGCCGAACACCATGGCGGTCGGACCGACGAAGTGATCTACGATCTCCTCGGCGGGCGTGCCCTTGGCGGCCAGACGGGCGAGCGTGTTCTTGACCACCCGGTACTCGACGCCGCTGTCACGGAACTGCTTGCGCAGCGCAGTGATGGTGTCGACGTCGATGCGGGTGAATCCAACGGCCAGCATAGCCTCTGCAGAAGCGAACTTCTGGTTCAGCTCGGCGACCATCTGCTCTTTGACGTGTCTCTCCATTCGCTTTCACCTCCTTTCCCCTGTGGGCTCGGATCCTCCCTTTCGCTCGTGAATCACGGCATCGGATCCGGCGTGGGCCCTTTCAGGGGAAACGGTGTTGCCCGCATCTCGATGTGGGCAGCCTCGCATCTTCCTTCCAGGCCCCCCTGGCCGAGAGGCCCGAGGGGGGCGTGTGCGACGGCCACCTCGAAGCCCTCGTCTGGACCGGCGGTGAGATGGGGTCTCACCTTTCACGCCCCCTCCCACGAGCAGGGCGACCGCGTCGTCTTCGACCAGGACTATTGAACTGTGCGGATTACGACTCGAAACAGCGCCTGGGATCAGGCGTTGACCTTGTACTCCTGTAGATCCAGCGGCACGCCCGGCCCCATGGTGGAGCTCAGGGAGGCCTTCTGGAGGTAGTTGCCCTTGGCGGCCGGCGGCTTGTGCTTGATCACGGTCTCCATGAGGGTCTGGATGTTCTCCTCGAGGGCCTTTTCCGCGAAGGAGAGCTTGCCGACCGGGGCGTGCACGATGCCGGCCTTCTCGACCCGGAACTCGATCTTGCCCGCCTTGGCCTCCTTGACCGCCTTCTCGACGTCCATGGTCACGGTGCCGACCTTCGGGTTGGGCATCAGACCGCGGGGACCGAGGACCCGGCCGAGCTTGCCGACCACGGCCATCATGTCCGGGGTGGCGATGGCCTTGTCGAACTCGAGCCAGCCGCCCTGGACCTTCTCGGCCAGATCGTCGGCGCCCACGACGTCGGCGCCGGCCTCCTCGGCCTCCTTGGCCTTCTCGCCCTTGGCGAAGACGGCCACGCGCACCGACTTGCCGGTGCCGTTGGGGAGGACGACCGCGCCCCGGACCATCTGGTCGGCGTGGCGGGGATCGACGCCGAGGTTCACCGAGAGCTCGACGGTCTCGTCGAACTTGGTGTGGTGGGCGTCCTTGAGGATCTTGATGGCGTCGGCCAGGGAGTAACGCAGGTTCCGATCGACCTTGGAAACTGCGGCCTTGTGCTTCTTACCGGGCATGATTGGTTCTCCTTCGAGCGGTGCGTACGAGTCGGCTTTCGTCCGGCTCTCCCGCCAGGGAAATGAACAGTGGCGTCCCCGAGAGCGGGGGCGCCGGGGACTAGTCGGTGACCTCGATACCCATCGACCGCGCCGTACCGGAGATCGTCCGGACGGCCGCGTCGAGATCGGCGGCGGTGAGGTCGGGCTCCTTCATCTTCGCGATCTCCTCGACCTGGGCGCGGGTGACCGTGGCCACGCGCTCCCGCAGGGGATCGTGAGCGCCCTTCTCGATCTTGGCGGCCTTGAGGAGCAGCCGCGAGGCGGGCGGGGTCTTGGTGATGAAGCTGAAGCTGCGATCCGCGTAGACCGTGATCACGACGGGGATGATGTGCCCCTCGGCGGCCTGCTTCTGGGTCTTGGCGTTGAACTGCTTGCAGAACTCCATGATGTTCACGCCGTGCTGACCGAGCGCGGGCCCGACCGGGGGAGAGGGGTTGGCCTTGCCCGCCGGGCACTGCAGCTTGATCTGACCGATGATCTTCTTCATGGCTCTTTGACTCCTTCGGGGTTCGAGCGGCCGACTCGAGGACGGCCTCCCCCGCTACTGGCTGATAGGGGCCCTTTAGGAGGCCTTTTCGACTTGAATGAAATCGAGTTCGACCGGGGTGTCCCGGCCGAACATGGAGAGGAGGACCTTCAGCTTGCCCTTGTCGGCCCGGACGTCCTCGACCGAGCCCTCGAAGCCGCTGAAGGGACCGTCGACCACCCGCACCCGGTCGCCGACGTCGTAGAGGCGCTTGGGCTTGGGGGCCTCCTCACCCTCGGAGATCTGGCCGATAATCCGCCGGACCTCGAACTCGGGCACCGGGGGCGGCTGCTTGGCGTTGCCGACGAAGCCGGTGACCCGGGGCGTGTTCTTCACGCAGTGCCAGGTGCGATCGTTGAGCTCCATCTTCACCAGCATGTAGCCGGGGAAGAACTTGCGCCGACTGGTGCGCCGCTCGCCGCGGACCATCTCCACGACGTTCTCCATCGGGATCAGGACCTCTTCGAAGTGCTCCTCGAGACCTTCGGCGACGATCCGCTCCTCGAGCGACTTCTTGGCCTTGTTCTCGTAGCCCGAATAGGTATGGACCACGTACCACTTCTTCTCGCTCATAACGTCGCTTCCCGTCTCCGACATCGGTGCTTACTCCGCCCCCGAACGGCCGCTAGCTGCCCAGATAACGGGGCACCTCGTAGATCTGCTTGGTGATCTCGGCCCAGCCGAAATCGAAGATCCCGAGGAAGACTGCGATCACGAAGGAGACCACGATCACCGCGATGGTGGAGACGCGGGTCTCCGCCATCGACGGCCAGGTCACCTTGCGCATCTCCTGGGCGACCTCGATCGCGGCGTCGCGGATGTCCTTGCGGACCCACGCGTAGAGCACGCAGCCGAAGCCGAGCACGAAGCCGATGGCGGTCGACAGCGTCCAGGACTCACCCAGGAGCTGCTTGTCGGTGAGTCCGATCTTGCCGAAGAGGATCTGGAGGACATCTTCGAAGAAGAGGCCGCCCAGAACCGCAAAGGCGAAGTAGGAAATCACCACGATACGCAAGTTGGTCATGGTTCACCTCGAGCGATCGACCGATCGGCTCCGAGCCTCGCTCCGTATCGGAAATAAAATGGCAGGCCAGGAGGGACTCGAACCCCCAACATGCGGTTTTGGAGACCGCCGCTCTACCACTTGGAGCTACTGGCCTGGAGACGTCCCAGAGCGCTACTTCGTCTCCTTGTGCGCCTGGTGCTTGCGGCACCGGGGGCAGTACTTGGAGAACTCCAGCTTGTCTGGGGTCCGTCGCTTGTTCTTCGTGGTGACGTAGTTACGCTCGCGGCACGTCGTGCACTCGAGCGTAACGATGGTCCGGTTGCCCTTGGGCATGATCCTACTCCTTGAACTGCTCTACTACTCGATGATGTCGGTCACCACACCGGCGCCGACCGTCCGACCGCCCTCGCGAATCGCGAAGCGGAGTTCCTTCTCCATCGCGATCGGCGTGATCAGCTGGACGTCCATCTGGACGTTGTCGCCCGGCATGACCATCTCGGTGCCCTCGGGGAGGGTCACCATGCCGGTCACGTCCGTGGTGCGGAAGTAGAACTGCGGACGATAGCCGTTGAAGAAGGGAGTGTGACGACCACCCTCCTCCTTCGCCAGCACGTAGACCTTGGCCTTGAACTTCGTGTGCGGGGTGATGGAGCCGGGCTTGGCCAGCACCTGGCCACGCTCGACCTCGTCCCGCTTCACGCCACGCAGCAGCGCGCCGATGTTGTCGCCCGCCTGGCCCTCGTCGAGGAGCTTGCGGAACATCTCGACGCCGGTGCAGGTCGTCTTGCTGGTCTCCTTGATGCCGACGATCTCGATCTCGTCGCCGACGTGGATCGCGCCACGCTCGATACGGCCGGTCACGACCGTGCCGCGGCCCGAGATGGAGAAGACGTCCTCGATGGGCATCAGGAAGGGCTTGTCGACGTCGCGCTCGGGGGTCGGCACGTAGGTGTCGACGGCCTCCATCAGCGCGTCGATCGAGCCGGAGGCGATCTCGCTGTCCTCGCCGTCGAGGGCCTTGAGGGCCGAGCCGCGCACGATCGGGATGTCGTCGCCCGGGAACTCGTAGTTGGAGAGCAGCTCGCGGACCTCGAGCTCGACGAGGTCGAGGAGCTCGGGATCGTCGACCATGTCGACCTTGTTCATGTAGACCACGATCCGAGGCACGCCGACCTGACGGGCCAGCAGGATGTGCTCACGGGTCTGGGGCATCGGGCCGTCGGCCGCGGACACGACCAGGATCGCGCCGTCCATCTGCGCGGCGCCGGTGATCATGTTCTTCACGTAGTCGGCGTGCCCCGGGCAGTCGACGTGCGCGTAGTGCCGCGACTCGGTCTGGTACTCGACGTGGGCGGTGGCGATGGTGATGCCGCGCGCCTTCTCCTCGGGAGCCTTGTCGATCTGATCGAAGGCGGTGAACTCGGCACCGCCCTTGGTCGCCAGCACCTTGGTGATCGCGGCGGTCAGGGTGGTCTTTCCATGATCCACGTGCCCGATGGTGCCGATGTTCACGTGCGGCTTGGTGCGCTCGAACTTCTGCTTGCTCATGGCTTCTCCGAAAAGTTGGCCACCGCGGCGTGCTGTCTCGCCACGGTGGCTTTGGATGGTTGAAAATTTGGAGCCCTCGACCAGATTTGAACTGGTGACCTCGTCCTTACCAAGGACGCGCTCTGCCGACTGAGCTACAAGGGCTGATTCTTTTGTTCGTGATCCCGATGACCGGGAGGCTCACTGGAGCGGGAAACGGGACTCGAACCCGCGACATCTAGCTTGGAAGGCTAGAGCTCTACCAGCTGAGCTATTCCCGCTTATTCGGTTTGGAACTGCTTGTGGAGGGGGATGGATTCGAACCATCGAAGTCGTACGACGTCAGATTTACAGTCTGATCCCTTTGGCCGCTTGGGTACCCCTCCGGAGGTGCTTCTTCAGGATGCGAGTCTTTCGTTTGGAGCTGGCGGAGGGAGTCGAACCCACGACCTGCTGATTACAAGTCAGCTGCTCTACCAACTGAGCTACGCCAGCGGGTGAGTTCCGTGTTGCGCCGCCTCGCTATTACTTGCTGCAAAATTGAGTCCCGGGCCACCGCCGCAGATCGGCGGCGAGATGGAAGCGGCCCTTAATAGGGAGGCGAAGAGAAGCTGTCAAGCAGATGGTCGATCACTTTTTCGAGATCGCCCGCCGCTGCCTCCAGGCCTCGTAGAGGATCAAGGCCCCCGCGACGGAGGCGTTGAAGCTCTGGAAGTCCCTCGCCATAGGGATCTTCACCCACTGAGAGCAGCGCTCCCGGACCAGGCGGCGCAGCCCCTTGCCCTCGGCGCCGACGACCACGGCCAGGGGTCCGTCGAGGCGGGCGTCGGGGAGGTCGACCGCCTCATCCGAGAGATCGGCCGCCACCGCCCAGACCCCCTCCTTCTCGAGCTGCTCGATGGTGCGGGCCAGGTTGGTGACCGTCACCACCGGACAGGAGAGGGCCGCGCCCGCGCTGGCCTTCACGGCCACGGGGGTCAGGGGGGAGGCCCGGTCCTTGGGCAGGATCACCCCGTCGGCCCCCAGGGCCCAGGCGGAGCGGATCAGGGCCCCGAGGTTGCCGGGATCCTGGATCCCGTCGAGGAGCACCAGCAGGGGGTCCCTCCCCTCGGCCCGGGCGGCCGCGACCAGCTCGAGGGGATCCTCGACCTGGGGCAGGGTCTCCTCGTGGAGGATCGCGACCACCCCCTGGTGGCCTCGATCGCCGGCCAGGTCGTCGACCTCCCGCCGGCTGACGTGGCGGACCTCCACCCGGCGCTTGCGGGCCAGGGTCAGGAGATCCCCCGAGGTGCCCTCCCGCCGCAGGTCGCGGCTGGTGACGATGGCCTCCACCGTCGCCGGGCGGGTGCGGAGCAGCTCGAGGACGGGACGGAGCCCGTGGATGGTGCGGGGGCGCGACAAGGGTTCGAGGCGTCGGGGAGCGCTACTCGGCCTTGGCGCCGGCCGGCGCGAGGGAGAAGGTGCCGGTGAAGGGAGGCGAGCAGCTGGCCTTGGTGCAGATCACGGCCTTGTAGCTGCCCTCGACCTTGGCCGGCGCCGGGCCGGAGAGGCGGGTGGAGAGCACCAGCCGGTCCGCCTTGTCGCCGGGCTTCTCGCCCTCGAAGGCGCCGTCGTCCTTCTTGAGCACCCGCTTCTCGGCGGGGACCGACTCGGCCAGCTCCACCTTCACCCCCGGATAGGCGGTGTTGATGGACCAGCCCTCCTTGGGCGCGAGGACGACCTGCAGCTCGCCGGCCTCACCCTCCCCCTTCTCCACGGTCCGGACCTCGACCCCCATCCGGTCGGTCCAGGTCTCGGCCGGCGCCTCGGCCTGGCTGGCGCAGGCCGCGACCAGGGTGACGAGGCAGAGGAAGAGGCGGCCGACTCGGGGGTATCCAGGCATCGCGTTGGCTCTTTCGGGCTCGGGTTCCGGCGCAGAGGGAGCGCTGATGTTTATCCCTCCCCTCCGGACGCGGCAAGCCGGTGAATATTCGGCGCTTCCGGGCCCCGGGAGGGAGGTGCGAAGGCCTTTTCGCACCCTGTCCAGAGGTGGAACGGCCGCTACGCACCCCGACGACCGACCTATGGACTCAAGTGGCTGAAATCAGGTTGAACATTTTCTTTCATGTTCAGCCCAGATCTGGTCCGACCTTTGCTCACTGCGTCATCAGGTCAACGGAGGTCTCCTGCATGGCACGCACGTCCACCGTCTCGGTTCTCCCCCCCCGCTCCCGCTCGGGCCGGACCCCCACCCCCCAGGTGGCCGTCCTCCTGAACGCGAACGCCCGGGCCGTGAACCCGCGGGTGGTCCGCGCCATCTCCGAGGTGGTCCCCTCCCGGGACCTCTTCCTCTCCCACACCTTCGGTGAGGCCCGGCAGATCGCCAGCGAGGTCATCGGCCGCGGCTACGACACGGTCCTCACCGGCGGCGGTGACGGCACCTTCGTCGGCTTCTACAACGCCATGCAGGAGGTCCGGGGCTGCGGCGCGGCCACCACGCGCGGCCCCGGCGGCGCCCTGGTCGCCCTTCAGGCCGCCCCGATGCCGCGGATGGGCGCCCTGCGCCTGGGCACGGGCAACGCCATCGCCGGCTACACCGGCGCGGGCACCCTGCGCGGCGCGGGCGTGCAGAGCGACATCCTCCGGGCCCGGGCCGGCCGCCTCGAGGCCACCCGCCGGATGGATCTGGTGCAGGTCGAGGGTACCTACGCCCCCTTCTCCGGGGTGGGCCTCGATGCCCTGATCCTCAACAACTACATCCGCTGGAAGAAGATCCTGGGCATGGGCCCCCTGAAGTTCCTGGGGGAGGGCCTCCTGGGCTACCTCCTCTCGGTGGGCGCCCTCTCGGTGCCCGAGGCCCTGCTGCGCAGCATGCCCGAGCTCGAGATCGTGAACACCGGCGACGACGCCATCCCGGTGAACACCCGCGGCGAGCAGATCGGCGCGCCCGTCCCCCACGGCGCGGTGATCTACCGCGGCCCGGCGCGGATCGCCTCGGTGGGCACCTGCCCCTACTACGGGCTGGACTTCAAGATCTTCCCGGCCGCCGACTGCATGCCCGGCCGGATGCAGCTGCGGGTCGCGGACATCAGCGTGCCCTCGGCGCTGTGGAACCTCCCGGCGATCTGGCGCGGCATCTACAACGCCCCCACCGTCCGCGACTACATGGTCACCTCCGTGTCCATCCGCAGCGACGCGAAGATGCCCTTCCAGATCGGCGGCGACGCGCAGGGCTGGCGGGACAGCGTCGAGTTCGGCGTGGCCGATCAGCCCGCCGAGCTCCTCGACTTCTCCCGGCCCCAGCTCACCGCCTAGACCGGGCAGCAGCGAGCGGAGGCGGCGCCCAGCCGGCGAAGCTCAGCGGTCCTCTGGACGCTCTCGCTCGCTCTGGGGGGTTCGGGGGGAGCGGTGCTCCCCCCGCTACGATCGACGCGAAGATGCCCTTCCAGATCGGCGGCGACGCGCAGGGCTGGCGGGACAGC